>NZ_JBHUXV010000015.1:0-130949 GCF_042669125.1 Streptomyces sp. NPDC057253
CCGAACCGCACGCGCTACACAAGCCCCCACCGAAGACGAGCGGGCCGCCGCAGGCCTCCAGGGGCGCGGGGAACTGCGAAAAAACGCCCGCCCCCACCCACGCCGCACGGCAAACGGCTCAACCCCCGGAGGGCAAAGCAATGCCGGCGCAGCTCCCCAGCTGCGCCGGCATTTTGCCGTCCGCCGCACCCCCGTCCCCACGGGGTTTCATGGGTGGATGTCCCCGCCCGGACCGCTCTTCCGGGCCTGGGGTCGCCGCTCAGCGCCCCAGCATCACTCCCACGGACGACGCCTGTGTGGCCACTGTCTCCCAGCCGTCGAAGACGACGAGGAGCAGGACCGCCAGGGGAAGGGCCATCAGCGTCGCCACCAGCGGGTGACGGCGGCCCGTACGGCGGGGCTGACGTGTGCGGGACAGTGTCCGCGGTGCCGTAAGAGCCATGGTCCCTCTCCTGACCGTTCTGTTGTCGTTGGCAGCGGCGGGTGTCTGACCTCGGGGGACGAGTGCTGCACCCGCCGCTTGACCTCAAATCTAGGCGTCACGGCCCTCTCGCACGTCATGCCCTCGTACCGATTGCCGGGCCTCCCCGAGGATGAGCCACCACCGGTGACGTACTCCCGTGGGTGGAGACGAGGGCCTAGGTCTCCGGGTCTTCCCGGAGGGGTCGCCCGGTCTGTGCCGCTTTCTCCGAGCTGTCCTCACGCGGCACCGGCTGCTCGACCAGCGCCAGCACGCGCGTCGCCATGAAACGGGCCGTCCGCACCACCGAGCCGTTCCGCGTGACTTCGCTCACTTCCACCACGCCTCGGCGTACCGCCGTCTCCACCCGGCGGCCCGCCCTGCTCGCCACCACCTCATATGTGCGCGTCGTGTCACCGGCGTCCACGACTATCTCCACGCGATCACCCTTCACGGGTTCAATCCCCCTTCTGGGACGGGTGGTTGGGATCACATCCGAACCGAAGTCCGCCCGCCCTCCGGCTCCCTGACCACCTCTCAATTCTCCCACCCGGCACTGACAATCCATCGGGACGAGAGGGCGCGGCCTCTGCGCGCGACGGCCCGTCAATACGTAAGCTGTCGCTCGTCACACGGACCGGGCAGCGGGGATGAACATGGCGATGATGCGCCTGAGGCGCGAGGACCCGCGCGTCGTCGGCTCGTTCAGGCTTCACAGACGGCTCGGCGCGGGGGGTATGGGGGTCGTCTACCTGGGCTCCGACCGCAAGGGGCAGCGGGTCGCGCTGAAGGTCATCCGGCCCGATCTCGCCGAGGACCAGGAGTTCCGGTCACGGTTCGCACGCGAGGTCTCCGCGGCCCGGCGGATCCGGGGCGGCTGCACCGCCCGGCTCGTCGCGGCCGATCTGGAAGCGGACCGTCCGTGGTTCGCCACCCAGTACGTGCCCGGGCCCTCCCTGCACGACAAGGTCGCCGACGAGGGTTCCCTCGGCGCGGCCGAGGTCGCCTCCATCGGGGCCGCTCTCTCGGAGGGGCTCGTCGCCGTGCACGAGGCGGGGGTGGTGCACCGCGACCTCAAGCCGTCGAACATCCTCCTCTCCCCCAAGGGCCCCCGGATCATCGACTTCGGCATCGCCTGGGCGACCGGGGCCTCCACCCTGACCCACGTCGGCACCGCCGTGGGCTCCCCCGGCTTCCTCGCGCCGGAGCAGGTGCGCGGGGCCGCGGTGACGCCGGCCACGGACGTGTTCTCGCTCGGCGCGACCCTGGCGTACGCCTCGATGGGTGACTCGCCCTTCGGCCACGGCAGTTCCGAGGTGATGCTGTACCGCGTGGTGCACGAGGAGGCACAGCTGCACGGCGTGCCCGACGCGCTGGCCCCGCTCGTCCGCGCCTGTCTGGCGAAGGACCCCGAGGAGCGGCCGAGCACCCTCCAACTGTCGCTGCGGCTCAAGGAGATCGCGGCCCGCGAGGCCCAGGGTCTGCCCGACCTGCGCCCGCCCGCACCGCGCGCCGCCGAGGCGGACCGGCCCACCGGACGGCTCGCCGACACCTACCCCGACCGGCCCGCGCAGCGCCGCCCGCAGGGGCAGCCGGGCACGCAGGGCAGCCGCGGGGACAGCCCGTCACGTGGTTCCGGCCCGGCGCGCAACGGCGCTCCGCCGCGCGGTGGCGTCCCGTCCCGCGGCGGCAACGGTCCCGTGCGCGGCACCGGCGCCCCCGCCCCCCGCTCCGGCAGCGCCCGGCCCACTCCGGCTGGGCGGAACACCACCCGCTCCGGCAGCGGCAGCCGCCCCGCGCCCCGCAGCGGCACCGGGCGCCCCGCACCGCGGAACACCGGTACCGGACGCAGGCCCGCCAACCCGCGCCTGCTCCGTCAGCGGTTGTTCGTGTTCGTCGTCGTCACGCTGTTCGTGGCGCTCGGCATCGCGGCGGCCCAGGGCTGTGAGGGGCCCTCCCGTGGTCTCGGCGGCGACAGCGGCGTCGTAAGGGAACAGCGGCAGGGGCAGGTGCACGCGCCGCCCCTGCGGACGACGTCGGATCCGCAGCAGCCGGCCGGCGGCGCGACGGACTGACCGCGGCGCGCGGCCGGCCCGGGCTGGCGGCGCACCGTCGGCCGGGGTCGCCCGGGCTCAGGCCTGCGGCCGTCCCGTGGCCACCGCGTAGAACGCGACCGCGGCCGCCGCGCCCACGTTCAGGGAGTCGACGCCGTGGGCCATCGGGATGCGGACCCATTCGTCGGCGGCGACCAGGGCCTGGGTGGTGAGGCCGTCGCCCTCGGCGCCGAGCATCAGGGCGACCCGGTCCATCTTGTGCGGGGCGGCCTCGTCGAGGGTCTTCGCCTTGGCGTCCGGGGTGAGGGCGAGGAGGGTGAAGCCGGCCTCGCGGACCGAGTCCAGGCCCTTGGGCCAGGTGTCGAGACGGGCGTAGGGGACGGAGAAGACCGCGCCCATGGAGACCTTGACGCTACGGCGGTACAGGGGGTCGGCGCAGTCCGGCGAGAGCAGGACCGCGTCCATGCCGAGGGCTGCCGCCGAGCGGAAGATCGCGCCGATGTTGGTGTGGTCGTTGACGGACTCCATGACCACCACGCGACGGGCGCTCTGGAGCAACTCGGCCGCCGTGGGCAGCGGTTTGCGCTGCATGGAGGCGAGCGCGCCGCGGTGCACGTGGTAACCGGTGACCTGTTCGGCGAGCTCGGGGCTCACGGCGTAGACGGGGGCGGGCAGTTCGTCGATGACGTCCCGCATGACGTCGACCCACTTGGCGGACAGCAGCATGGAGCGCATCTCGTAGCCCGCGTCCTTGGCCCGGCGGATGACCTTCTCGCCCTCGGCGATGAACAGGCCCTCGGCGGGTTCGCGTTTGCGGCGCAGTTCGACGTCGGTCAGGCCCGTGTAGTCGTGCAGGCGCGGGTCGTCGGGGTCCTCGACGGTGATGAGATCGGCCACAGGGTGATACTGCCTTGTCCTGGAAGCGGTGCCAACGGCTGGGAACGAGTTGTGTTACCCCGGGTTACGCCGACGGCTGGAGTCCTACGGCGACGACCTCGCCGACGACGATGACGGCCGGGGGCTTCACGTCCTCGGCGACGACCACCTCGCCGACCGTCGCCAGGGTGGCGTCGACCCGGCGCTGAGCGGCCGTCGTCCCCTCCTGGACCAGGGCGACCGGGGTGTCCGGCGACTTGCCGTGGGCCACCAGGGTCTCGGCGATACGGCCGATCTTGTCGACGCCCATGAGGATGACCAGCGTGCCGGTGAGCCGGGCGAGCGCGGGCCAGTCGACCAGGGAGCGCTCGTCGTCGGGGGCGACATGGCCGCTGACGACGGTGAACTCGTGGGCGACCCCGCGATGGGTGACCGGGATGCCGGCCGCGCCCGGGACCGAGATCGAGCTGGAGATGCCGGGGACGACGGTGCAGGGGATGCCGGCCTCGGCGAGGGCGTGCAGCTCCTCCATGCCACGGCCGAAGACGTAGGGGTCGCCGCCCTTCAGCCGTACGACCGACTTGCCCTGCTTGGCGTGCTCGATCAGGGCGTTGTTGATGGCCTCCTGGGCCATGAAACGGCCGTAGGGGATCTTCGCCGCGTCGATCACCTCGACATGCGCCGGGAGCTCGGCGAGGAGGTCGCGGGGGCCGAGGCGGTCGGCGATGACGACGTCGGCCTCGGCGAGCAGGCGCCGGCCGCGGACCGTGATCAGGTCGGGGTCGCCGGGGCCGCCGCCGACCAGGGCGACGCCGGGGGTGCGGGTGCGGTAGTGGGGGGCGACGAGGGTGCCGTCGCGCAGGCCCTCGACGACCGCGTCCCGGACGGCGGCGGTGTGGCGGGGGTCGCGGCCCTTGGCGTTGGTGGTCAGGACGGCGACCGTGACGCCCTCGCTGTGGCCGGTGGCCGGGGTCCAGGCGGTGGCCTGGTCGGCGTCGTCGGAGCGGACGCACCAGACGCGGTGCCGCTCCGCTTCGGCGGAGGCGCGGGTGTTGGCCTCGGGGTCGCTGGTGGCGATGAGGGAGTACCAGGCGTCTTCGAGGTCGCCTTCCCGGTACGGCCGCCTCTCCCAGGTGATCTCGCCCGCGTCCGCCATCGCCTCCACGGAGGGGGTCGCGGCAGGGGACACGAGGAGGACGTCCGCGCCCGCCGCGATCAGGGCCGGGAGGCGGCGCTGGGCCACCTGGCCGCCGCCGAGGACGACGACTTTGCGGCCGGTGAGGCGGAGGCCTACGGGGTAGGCGGGGTTCTCGGCCATGAGGGGCGGCTCCTCTGGTACGGCGGTGCAGTGGCCCTGACGTGCGGATTTTACGGGGCGGGCGGGGAGGACGGCTCGGGTGTCCGGTGGCTGGGCTTCGGGGCCGGGGGCGGGTGCGTGGGTCCGTGCCCACCCGTCCCGCCCTGCCGGACGACTGCCCACGGACCCACGAGCGCGAGGAAAAGGACGCGGAATGCCCACGTGCGAAGGGGACCCGGAGACAGAACGCCCCCGAGTCCCCCCAGAAGTCCTACTTCTCGGTCACCCCTGCGGAATCGAAGGTCGCCACCTCGTGCATCGCCCTCGCCGTGCTCTGGACCAGCGGGAGGGCCAGCAGGGCGCCCGTGCCCTCGCCCAGGCGGAGGTCGAGGTCGACCAGGGGGCGCAGGCCGAGCTTGTTCAGGGCGGCGACATGGCCGGGTTCCGCGCTGCGGTGGCCCGCGATGCAGGCCGCGAGGACCTCCGGGGCGATCGCGCGGGCCACCAGGGCGGCGGCTCCGGCGCTGACGCCGTCGAGGATGACCGGGGTGCGCAGCGAGGCACCGCCCAGCAACAGGCCGACCATCGCCGCGTGTTCGAAGCCGCCGATCGCCGCGAGCACGCCGATCGGGTCGGCGGGGTCCGGCTGGTGGAGCTCGATCGCGCGCCGGACGACCTCGGTCTTGCGGGCCAGGGTCTCGTCGTTGATACCGGTGCCGCGGCCGGTGACCTCGGCGGGGTCGGTGCCCGTGAAGACGGAGATCAGGGCGGCGGACGCGGTGGTGTTCGCGATGCCCATCTCGCCCGTGAGCAGGGCCTTGTTGCCGGCCGCGACCAGGTCGCGGGCGGTCTCGATGCCCACCTCGATGGCCTGCTTGGCCTCCTCGCGGGTCATCGCGGGGCCGGTGGTCATGTCGGACGTGCCGGCCCGGATCTTGCGGGGCAACAGGCCGGGGGTGGCGGGGAGTTCGGACGCCACGCCGACGTCGACCACGCACACCTCGGCGCCCACCTGGCCGGCGAAGGCGTTGCAGACCGCGCCGCCGCCGAGGAAGTTGGCGACCATCTGGGCCGTCACCTCCTGCGGCCAGGGGGTGACGCCCTGGGCGTGCACACCGTGGTCGCCGGCGAAGATCGCGACGGCCGCGGGCTCCGGGATCGGCGGCGGGCACTGGCGCGAAAGCCCGGACAGCTGGGCGGAGATGATCTCCAGCATGCCGAGCGCGCCGGCCGGCTTGGTCATCCGCTTCTGCCGCTCCCAGGCCTCGCCGAGCGCCTTGGCGTCCAGCGGGCGGATCTGGGCGACGGTCTCGCCGAGCAGGTCGTGCGGCTCCTCGCCGGGCAGGGCGCGGCGGCCGTACGTCTCCTCGTGCACCACCCAGGACAGCGGGCGGCGCTTGGACCAGCCGGCCTGCATCAGCTCGGGCTCGTCAGGGAACTCGTCGACGTAACCCACGCACAGGTAGGCGATGACTTCGAGGTGCTCGGGCAGGCCGAGCGCGCGGACCATCTCGCGCTCGTCGAAGAAGCTGACCCAGCCGACGCCGAGGCCCTCGGCGCGGGCGGCGAGCCAGAGGTTCTCGACGGCGAGGGCGGCGGAGTACGGGGCCATCTGCGGCTGGGTGTGCCGGCCGAGGGTGTGGCGGCCGCCGCGGGTGGGGTCGGCGGTGACGACGATGTTCACCGGGGTGTCGAGGATGGCCTCGATCTTCAGTTCCTTGAACTGCTTGGCCCGGCCCTTGGGCAGCGACTTGGCGTACGCGTCGCGCTGGCGCTGGGCCAGTTCGTGCATCGCGCCGCGCGTCTCGGCGGAGCGGATGACCACGAAGTCCCAGGGCTGCGAGTGGCCCACGGAGGGCGCGGTGTGGGCGGCCTCCAGGACGCGGAGCAGCACCTCGTGCGGGATCGGGTCGCTGCGGAAGCCGTTGCGGATGTCCCGGCGCTCCCGCATGACCTTGAGCACGGCCTCGCGCTCGGCGTCGTCGTAGGCGGGCGCGGCGGGGCCCGTGGACTGTCGTGCTTCTGCCACGGGGGCCGTGCTCACTTCTTCCGGTGCCTGCTGGTCTTCCTGGTCGGCCGCCCTGGTGTCCAGGTCGTCCGCCTGCTGTACGAGTTCGGTGTCGCCGTCCGCCTCCCGCGGGCCCGGGACCACCGGCTGCTCCTCGGGGAGCGACAGGGGGTGGGGCGGGGTCGGCGCGAGGTGCGGGGTGGTGGGCACCGAACCGTCCACCGGCACGAACTCCCCGAGCGGCTGGCCCGGTCGGGGCTCCATGGGCACCGCGCTGGGCAGCACTCCGGGGGCCTCGGCGGCACCGGGCACCGCGAACTGGGGCTGCGCGTCGGCGACTTCCTCGGCGGGGGCCGGGGGCACCGGGTCGATCGGCTGTACGTCGGCCTCGGCCGCGATCGCCTCCGGTGCGTCCTGGACGGGGGCGGTGGACGGGTCGAGGACGGGGCCCTGCGGGGCGGGCTGGTCGAGGTGGGGGGCCTGCGGGGCCTCGACGGGCTGACCTGCCTGGGCGGGCTCCGGGAACTGCTCCGGGGTCGCCTCGGTGAGGGACGGTTCGGGGGCGGTGGTGGGCTCGGGCGCCTCGACGACAGGGGCGGGGGTGGCGGGGTGCGTCGCCTGCGCGGCGGGCTCGGGCTCGGCGGGCTCCGGGAGGGTTACGGCCTCGGAGGCGTCCGGGGCGGTCGCGGGGGCCGGGTCCTCGACGGGAAGTGCGGCTTCCGGAGCGGCTGTTTCCGGCGCCGTGGCGGCTTCCTCGACGAGTGCCACGGGTTCCGGAGCCGTGACCTCCTGCTGGAAAGCGTCCGCTTCCGGAACCACCGGCTCCTCGACAACGGGGGCTTCCGGCGCGACGGTGTCCGGTGCGGCGGGGAGTTCCGCAGCGGCGGCGGCCTCCGGAGCGGCAATGTCCTCCCGGGCAGCGTCGGTCTCCGCAGGGACTTCCGCTTCCGGCACGGCGACAGCCTCTGGCAGGGCGTCAGCCTCCGGCACGACAGCCTGCGGGGCGGCTTCGGTCGCCGCTTCCGGTCCATCCGTGGCCGGCTCGGCCTCGGCGGTCTCCTCGTCCGGCGCGACGGACTGGGGCGCGGGCTCGGCGACCTCGTCGACCTGCACGCCCTCGACCACCGGCTCGGCGCCGGCGGCGCCCTCCGCTTCGGCGAGTTCCGTCACCCCCTCGGCAGCCGGACCCTGCGTCTGGTCGGGCAGGAATCCATCAGTCGCCACCGGGTCGGCACCGGGGCCCCCATGGCCCCCGTCCTCGCCCAGGACCGGAGCCGCGTCGGCGCTCACGGTCTGCGTCCCGTCCGACCCGAGTTCGGCCGCCGCGCCCGGCTCCGTGACCGGCGACCCTTCCGGGGCCTCCTCGTGCATGGCCTCCGGGACGGCGACCGCGGGAGCCGGCTCCTGCGGTGCGTACCCGACCGCGCCCGCCTCGGACGCCAGCCGAGCCACCGCCGCCTGCGCCGCACCGACCGGCTCGGGAGCCGGGGCCGGGGCGGGAGCCGGAGCTGGAACAACCGTTTCGGCAGCCGGGGCCGCCGTGCTCACCGGCGTCTGGACGGCGGCCGGTGCGCCCCACGGCACCGCGCCCTGCGGCTGCGGGGCCTCGAAGTACTCGGGACCGGCCGCGACCGGCTGCCGTACCGGCGCGCCTGCGGGGCCGCGGTCGGCCAGGGAGCGGACCGGGCTCGCGGAGGCGTCGGGGATCGGCGGGCCGAGGTGCAGCGGCCGACGGGGGGTGATGGGCGGGATCGGCACCGAGGGAGCCTGCGGCGGAGTGCGGACGGCGCTCAGATCGTGCGCCCCGCTGTCGCGGCCGGCCATCTCGTGCGGTCCCGGTTCGTGGACGGTCTCGACGACCGGCTCGGGCGCGGGCGGAGCGACCTCGTTGCCCCAGGGGCTCTGGGCGCCCGGCAGCAGCAACAGGTCTTCGTCCTCGGCGGCGGTCTCGGAGAGGTAGGTGTACGCACCCGGGACGCCCGGCTGTTCCACCATGCCTGCGTTCTCCGGCAGTCCCTCGCCCGGAACCTGGCCGGTGTCGGTCATGCGTACCCCTCGCCCATCGGTTAGTGCTTCTACGACCAGCTCACCGGGGACGGCGCACCGACCGCCCCCGCAGTGAAGAACGAGCGTGCGTGCCCAGCGGCACGAACGGCCCGCCGAGAAAGACGACAAAGCCATTAACTGGCATTGTCGCGGCCGTTCCCCCGTCGCGACAGCTTGATCCGCGACGACCCGCTGTGGACTGCGCCACGTTGCGCGTCCTCCGGTTGTGGCGTACCACACCCACCCCAAAACGGGCGCGCTTTCCGGACATTGACGAACGAATGCCGGGCCACGCGGTGCGGTACAACGGTCGGCCAGCCTACCGCGCGCAGTACGACAACAGGATCACGGGGACGGCGAACCGGGTCAGACCGTACGGTCCGGAAGAACCGCGCTGAGCAGGAACGCGACGCTCCGTTCCGTCTCCGTCCAGGCCCGGGTGTCGAGTTCGACGGACTGGAGGAGGGCGCACTCGACGCGGTAGCCGTGCTCGGTGAGGTCCCGGCCGACGAGTTCGGCCTCGTCGCGGGTGGCCGCGTGGGCGACGATGCGCTGCGGGCGGCGGTCGGCGACCGCGGAGACCACGGCCACTCCCCCGCCGCCGACCCGGACGACGTCCGGTTCGGGGAGGTTCTCCAGGACGTGCGGGGCGGTGCCGGCCACGATCTGCACCTGGAGTCCGAAGGCGCGCGCGTTGGCCTCGGTGCGCTCACAGGCCCTCAGGTCGCGGTCCACGGCGATGACGGCGGCCCCGGCCCGGGCGGCCTCGGTGGCGAAGGCGCCGCTGCCGCAGCCGATGTCCCACACCAGGTCGCCGACGCGCGGTCCGAGGCGGGTGAGTTGGGCCGCGCGCAGCGGTTCCAGTTCGCCTTCGCCCATGAGGCCGCCGTAGGCCTCGGCGGGCAGCGTCCAGCCGCGCGGTGCGGCGGCCGGGTCGCGGCCGGCGATCCAGCCGCCGCTCTCCGTGGTGGCCGCGGTGCCGCCGATGACGATGACGAGGTTGGGGTCGCGCCAGGTGTGGTCGGCGGCCTTGTCGGAGGTGACGACGGTGACCTGTTCGCGGTCGGTGCCGAGTTCCTCGCAGATGACGAAGGTGCGGTGGACGCCCTCCATCAGCAGGCCGAGCTCGGCGGGGCCGGCGCCGGGTGAGGTGAGGACGGCGACCTTGGTGTGGGCCCGGCACACGTTCACCGCGCGTCGCAGGGTGCGGCGGTGTGCGACGACCACCTGGGCGTCGTCCCAGGGCATCCCGGCGCGGGCGAAGGCGGCGGCGACCGAGGAGACCCCGGGGACGACCTCGACCTCCAGGCCGAACTCGGGTGCGCGCAGGGTCCGTACGACGCCGAAGAACCCGGGGTCGCCGTCGGCCAGCACGACCGCGGTGCCGCGGTGGCCGGTGATGCGGCGGGCGGCGAGGGCGACGCTGCCGAGGCGGATGCGTTCGGCGGTGGGCGGCACCTCGGGGAGTGCCAGGTGGTGGGCGGCGCCCGCCACGAGGGTGGCCGCGCCGAGGGCGGAGCGTGCCGCGGCGGTCAGCGGCGAGCCGTCCCAGCCGATCACCGTGACCCGGTCGGCCATCGTGTCTCAGTCTCCAGAAGTGTGCGCAGGTGGTCGTCGGGAGGTTACCCGGTCGGACGGTGAAGCGTTTTCGCCGAACTCGGTCAGTTCCAGTCCGAGTAGGGCGTGAAGCCGTCCGCGTCGGCCAGCTGCTCGCCCGCGCCGTCGAGGTCCTCGGGCAGCAGGCTCCACACGATGAAGTCGGTGCGGACGTCGCTCCAGGTGCCGTCCTCGGCGCGGACGTGCGCTATGCAGGCGCCCCGCAGGACACCCTCGCTGATACAGCCGATCTTCTGGGCGACCTGCTGGGAGGCGGTGTTGTCGGCCGCCGTGCGCAGCTCGATCCGCTCGAACTTCTGGTCGGTGAACAGCCACTGGGCGGTGGCGAGCGCGGCCTCGGAGGCGTAGCCCTCGCCGCGGGCCCAGGGGGCGATGATGTACGACAGCTCGGTGGAGCGGACGTGCCAGTCGGTCTTCGCGAGCTGGACGACGCCGACCAGGCGCTGGGTGAGGAACTCGGTGACGGCGAGATCGAGTCCGCGGCCGGCCTCCCGCTCGCCCGGCGCGTAGCGGGTGATCCAGCCGCGCGCCTGGTCCTCGGTGTAGGGCTGGGGGACGTCGGTCCACGCCCCGACCTGCTCGTCGTTCATCATCTCGGCCAGCGCGGGCACGTCGTCCTCGTCCAGGGGGCGCAGCACCAACCGCTCCGTGTTGATGGAGATGTTGGGGAAGGTGCCAGTCATGCGCCACTCCGTAACCGTGGGAGAACCTCAGGGCCTGCTGAACTGCCCAGCATGCAGCATGAAAGCACCGCACCGCATCACGGGGCCCACACATGGTGAGCGAGTGGACCCCGTGGGTGGCGATACGTCGTATACGCGCCAGTGGCCCTACGGCGCTCAGAAGGACGCGATGACCGATCCGGCGTACTTGTCCTCGATGAACTTCTTGACCTCGGGGGAGGTGAGGAGCTTGGCGAGCTTCTTCACGCGCGGGTCGTCCTCGTTGCCTTCCTTCACCGCGAGGAAGTTGCCGTAGGGGTTGTTCTCGGCGGACTCCAGGACGAGGGCGTCCTTCGCGGGCTTGAGGTCGGCCTCGATGGCGTAGTTGCCGTTGACGACCGCGGCGTCGACGTCGTCGAGGGAGCGCGGGGTCTGGGCCGCCTCCAGCTCCTTGAACTTGAGGTTCTTCGGGTTCTTGGTGATGTCGGAGGGGGTCGCCTCGTTGCCCACGCCGTCCTTGAGGGTGATCAGGCCGTTGGCGGCGAGCAGCTTGAGGGCGCGCGCCTCGTTCACGCTGTCGTTGGGGACGGCGATCGTCGCACCGCTCTTGAGGGCGTCGGCGCTCTTGACCTTGTGGGAGTAGAGGCCGAGCGGCTCCAGGTGGACCGTGACGACGGGCGCGATGTGGGTGCCGCGCTTCTTGTTGAAGTCGTCGAGGTACGGCTGGTTCTGGAAGTAGTTGGCGTCGACCGAGCCGTCCTCGGTGGCCGTGTTGGGGGTCACGTAGTCCGTGAACTCCTTGACCTCCAGGTCGAGGCCCGCCTTCTTCGCCAGGTTCTCCTTGACGTAGTTCAGGATCTCGGCGTGCGGGGTGGGGCTGGCGGCGACGACCAGGGGTCCGCTGGTGTCCGAGGCGGAGTCCGAGTCGGACGAACCGCAGGCGCTGAGCCCGAGGGTGAGGGCTCCGGCGGCGAGGGCGGCAGTGGTGAACTTTACGGTGTTACGCACGAAAAGTGCCTTTCCTTGTGGGTACAGCGATCCCGTGATGGGGTGCACGGGAAGAACAGGGGGTGGCTCAGACGGTCTTCGTGTCCGCCGTGGCCGCCTTCAGCAGCCGCAGCTTCGGCGCCGGACCGGAGCGTCCGCCGCGGCGGTGCAGCGAGCGGGCCGCGTAGTCGCCGGCGAACTGGATGAGCGAGATGACGACGGCGAGGATCGCGACCGTGATCCACATGAGCTGGGTCTCGAAGCGCTGGTAGCCGTAGCGGATGGCGATGTCGCCGAGGCCGCCGGCGCCGACCGTGCCGGCCATCGCGGAGTAGCCGATCAACGCCACGATCGTGGTCGTGGTGCTGGCGATCAGCGAGGGCAGCGCCTCCGGGACGAGGACCTTGCGGACGATGGTCCAGGTGTTGCCGCCCATCGACTGCACGGCCTCCACGAGCCCGCCGTCCACTTCGCGGACAGCCGTCTCGACGAGGCGCGCGAAGAACGGGATGGCTCCGATGGCGAGCGGCACGATGGCGGCCTCGCGGCCGATGGTCGTGCCGGTGATCGAGCGGGTGAAGCCCATCAGCGCGACCATCAGGATGATGAACGGCATCGAGCGGGCGACGTTCACCACCTGCCCGATGACCTTGTTGGCGACGACGTTCTGAAGGAGCCCGCCGCGGTCGGTGAGGACCAGGAGCACACCGAGCGGAAGGCCGCCCACGACGGCGATGACCGTGGACCAGCCCACCATGTAGAGGGTGTCCCAACACGCCTGCTCCAGCAGGGGCTGCATCTCGGACCAGGTCACTTGGCACCTTCCTTCACCAGCTGGGGCTCACCGACGACGTCGATCTGGAGGCCCTGCTCGCGCAGGAAGCCGACCGGCACGACGTTGTCCTCGTAGCGGCCGGGCAGTTCGATGCGCATCCGGCCGACCTGGAGGCCGCCGACGGTGTCGATGGCCGCGCCGAGGATCGAGATATCGATGTTGTAGGTGCGGGACAGCTGGGAGATGACGGGCTGGGTGGCCGCCTCGCCCTGGAAGGTGACGTCGAGGACGGTCCGGTCCTCGCCGGTGGCCTCGCCGCCGACGGGGAAGAGCGCGGAGGCGAGTTCGGACCCGGGCGTGGCGAGCAGTTCGCTCACCGTCCCCGACTCGACGATGCGCCCGTGCTCCATCAGGGCGGCCGAGTCGCAGATCGACTTCACGACGTCCATCTCGTGGGTGATGAGCAGCACGGTGAGCCCCAACTGCCGGTTCAGGTCGCGCAGCAGCTGGAGGATGGAGCGGGTGGTCTCCGGGTCGAGGGCGCTGGTGGCCTCGTCGGACAGCAGCACCTTGGGGTCCCCGGCGAGGGCGCGGGCGATGCCGACGCGCTGCTTCTGACCGCCGGAGAGCTGGGCGGGGTAGGCCTTGGCCTTGTCGGCGAGCCCGACGAGGTCCAGCAGCTCCAGCGCCTTGCGGGAGCGCTCCTTGCCGGACTTGCCGAGGATCTCGAGCGGCAGCTCGACGTTGTCCTGGACGGTCCGGGTGGACAGCAGGTTGAAGTGCTGGAAGACCATGCCGATACGGCTGCGCGCCTGCCGCAGCTCCCTGCCCGCGCGCGGTCCGCGGCCGGCGAGGGCGGTGAGGTCCCGTCCGTCGACGGTCACGGTGCCGGCGGTGGGGCGCTCCAGCAGGTTGACGCAGCGGATGAGCGAGGACTTGCCGGCGCCGGACTGGCCGATGACGCCGTACACCTCGCCTTCGCGGACATGGAGATCGACGCCGTCCAGGGCGGTGACCTCACGGCCGCGCGAGCGGTAGACCTTCGTGAGGCCTGATGTCGTGATCACTGGGGTTCCATCACTGTCGAGTAGCGCAGGGCGTGGGTGTGCCCTGGTACGGGAGGGAAGTCGTGCGCGGGCACCTGGGTCGCGTACGGGATGTCACGGCGTACGGACGTGCCGGGGCGGCTCGCTTCGGGGCGCGAGGCTCACAGGGGTGGTGCGGGGGCCCTCTAACAGGAGCGCATTCGACACATACAACGAGCACCGGGCGTCAGGGTCGCCTCGGTCGCAAGGGTGCGGCAGCTCGTCGTGGTCATGCGATCAGTAAAGCAGAAGTACGGTCCTGACAAAGTGCCGCTGTCCATATCCTGGACAGCGGCGGACAGGTCAGTGGCGCTGGGCGATCTCCACACCCTCGGGAGTGACCAGCGCGGACAGGGCCGACAGGTTCTCGACCACGAGATCGGCGTCCAGCTCGTGGGACGCGTGCGTTGTGGTCAACGCCACGGTGGTCATCCCGGCGGCGCGGCCCGCGCGCAGGCCCGCGGGGGCGTCCTCGAGGACGACACAGCGGGCCGGGTCCACGCCGAGCTCCCTGGCGGCGAGCAGATACGGCTCGGGGTCGGGCTTGCCGCGGGTGACGTCGTCGGCCGCGACCAGCGTCTTGGGGAGGATGCCGACGGCTTCGAGACGGGCCTCGGCGAGCCGGCGGGTGGCGGAGGTGACGACGGCCCAGCGGTGCGCGGGCAGGACGTCGAGGAGGTCCCTGGTCCCGGGGAGCAGCTGGACTCCGCCGTTGGGCACGTCCTCCACCTCCAGCTGCTCGATCCGCGCGAGGGCTTGCGGTACGACATCGGCCGGCAGCAGGTCGGCGGCTATCTCGACGGCCGGGCGCCCGTGCAGTTCGACCCGGGCGAAGGCCTCGGGGGTGATGCCGAACTCCCCGGCCCAGCGTGTCCAGCAGCGGTGGACGGATTCGAGGGAGGAGACGAGGGTGCCGTCGTTGTCGAACAGGAGGGCTTCGGCATGGATCTTCATGGCCTCGACCCTACGGTGCCGGGCGGGGGCGGCCGCATCAGGCCTTTTGGCCCGTAATAGGCTCGCCGCATGTTTGATGCCCTGACGCTGGTGACCGGCGTCGCCGCGCTGCTGCTGGCCGCCTGGTGCGGTTGGGCCGCGTACCGAGATCAGCCGACCAAGGACTGGCACTTCATCGGGATGGCCGTGGTGTCGGTGCTGGCGCTGGTGCAGCTGGTGATCGGGATCGTGCAGCTCGCGCGGGGCGAGAAGCCGGAGCAGGGCACGACGATCTTCGTCGCCTATCTGCTGGGGGCGTTCGCGTGTGTGCCGGCGGCGGGGTTCATGTCGCTCGCGGAGCGGACGCGGTGGGGGTCGGTGACGGTTGCCGCCGGCGGGGTGGTGCTGGCCGTTCTGGAGGTGCGGCTCTATGACATCTGGGGAGGCTGAGGTGACTCGGCGGCGGCGCTTGGCCAGCGGGCCGGGGACGCTTCTCGTGTGGCTGTACGGCGTGATGGTCGTCGGAGCGGTGTCGAGGTCGGCGTACCAGATCTCCACCGAGTTCGACCGGGCGCCGCTGGCGTATTCGCTGTCCGCGGTGGCAGGTGTCGTGTACGGGTTCATCACGTACACGCTGGTGCGGGGCGGAGAGACGGCTCGCAAGGTGGCGCTCGCGTGCTGCATCGCGGAGCTGGTGGGTGTACTGACCGTCGGCACGTGGACATTGATCGAACCGTCCGCGTTTCCGGATGCCACCGTGTGGTCGGACTTCGGGATGGGTTATTTGTTCATTCCCGTGCTGCTGCCGCTTTCCGCCATTTACTGGTTGCGGAAGGGTGCGCCCACGGGGGATGCCGCCTGAGGTTCGTCGGGCGGCATCCGGTCGCATGTGGCTGGTCGCGCAGTTCCCCGCGCCCCTGGGTGGGTAATCAGGCCGTCGCCGCGTATGTTCCCGCCGGCTTCTCCAGGACGATCATCGGGACTCCGTCCTCGCCCTCCGACGTGCCGACCGTCTGGTAGCCGACCTTGCGGTAGAGGCGGAGGTTGCCCTCGCTGCGGTGGCCGGTGTGGAGGCGGAAGCTCGTGGCTCCGCGCTCGTCCGCCAGGGCCGCTTCCGCCGCCCGCAGGAGCCTCGCGCCGATGCCGTGGCCCTGGAGGCGGGGGTGGACGCAGAGTTTGCCGATGGCGGCCGAGCCGTCCTCGGTGACACGGCCGCGGACCGAGCCGACCACTTCCTCGCCCAGGCGGGCCACGAAGACGCAGTCCGAGACCACCTCCGCGCGGACCGAGTCCAGGGTCTGGACGAGCGGATCGATGCGGTAGTTGCCGTACAGCGCCGCCTCACTCTGGAAGCACAGGTACTGCAGCCTGAAGATCTGCTCCGCGTCCTGCTCGGCCGCCGCAGAGATGGTCACGCTCATGCCCATGTGCGCACGCCTCCCGCTCACCTGATCGCCTGTTGTCCCCCACTCCTATCCCCGCCCCCGGCGTGCCGCAACCTCCGGTGTGAGCAATCTGCGAAGACATCCCAGGCATCTGGAACGTTCCGGACCGAGACTGCCCTGTGAGATACCCAACTCCCCCGCGATCTCCCGGTACGTGAGGTCCTTCGGGGAGAGCAGGGCGGCCATGAGGGAGGGGCAGCGGCCGGGCAGCCGGCGGACCGCGTCATGGACGGCCCTGCGGCGGGCCGCGGCCAAGGTGAGCTGCTCGGGGGTGTGGGCGTCGTCGGCCGCGGGCTCGGTGGCGTAGGGCCGTTCCAGGCGGGTCGTACGACGGCTGCGGCGGGACTCGGAGCGGACGGCCCGGCGGAGCCAGCCGGGCGGGTCCAGCGGCGGCCCCTGGGTCTTCAGGTGTTCCAGGAGGCGGAGCCAGACCGCCTGCTCCAGGTCGCCGGGTTCGGTACCGGTGGCATGTGCCTCCGCGGACGCCTCGGCGGTGAGCAGCGGGCGCAGGGTGGTGACCAACTCGTGCGTCATATGCGGTACGACACGGCCGCCCGGGACATGGGTTGCCCGGGCGGCCGTAAGTCACCCCCATCGGGGGCCGGTGGCTCAGCCGTTGACGAAGTCCTGGCGGGCGAGGAGGCCGGTGTCCGGGTTGTCGGTGAAGACGCCGTCGATGCCGGTGGCGAAGTACCGCTTGAACGCGCCGAAGACGTCTCCGTAGGCGTCCGCGTCGGTGCCCTTGCGGTACTCGGCCGGCAGGAAGGGGTTCTCGTTGCGCATGGTGTAGGGGTGCAGGATCAGCCCCACCTTGTGCGCGTCGGCGACCAGGGTGGTCTCCTTGTCGAGGCTGCCGTCCGCCTTCTTGGTGATGACCAGGTCCAGGGTCGGGCCGATGCCCTGGGCGTACCCGGCGATCTCCCTGAGGCCCTTGGGGGTGATCAGGTCGGCCACCGTGCGCGGGTCTCCGGTCTCGACGAAGTCCCAGGGGCGGGTGCTCGCGGCGGAGAGCAGCACGACCAGGGGGTTGTCGACGAGCTTGTTCAGGCGCTGGATGCTGGTCGGCTCGAAGGACTGGAGGATGACCGGGGAGTTCCGGCGGTCCTTGCCGTGCTGGTGCAGGAGCTTCGCGACCCGCTCCTCCAGACCGAGGCCCAGCTTGCGGAAGTAGGTGGGGTGCTTGGTCTCGGGGTAGATCCAGACCTGCTTGCCGCGCTTGCGGGTCTGCTCGTCCTGCCACTTCAGGACTTCCTCGAAGGTGGGGATCTCCCAGCGGCCGTTGTAGAGGGTGTTGTGCGGGCGGTTGGCCGGGATGCGCTCGATCGCGCGGAGCGTCTTGAGCTCGGCGAGCGTGAAGTCCTCGGTGAACCAGCCGGTGACGGAGACACCGTCGAGGACCTTGGTGGTCTTCCGGTCGGCGAACTCCTTGTGGTCGGCGACGTCGGTCGTCCCGCCGATCTCCGGCTCGTGGCGGCAGACCAGGTGGCCGTCCTTGGTGGGGACGAGGTCGCCGGCCTCGACGATGTCGGCGCCCAGGTCGAGGGCGAGCTGGTAGGAGCCGAAGGTGTGCTCGGGGCGGTAGCCGCTGGCGCCCCGGTGGCCTATGACCGTCGGCACGGGCAGGCTCTTCAGCCCGCCGCCCCTGCCCTGCCCGGCGGATCCCGAGGTCGCCGCTCTCGCCGTACCCGTGAGGCCCAGGACCGCTCCCCCGGCGCCGAGCATCGCGGCTCCGAGAAGTGCCCGTCGTCCGGTGCCGTCCGTGTGCTCGTCCTGCGATCCCATGTGGACCCCTCCTGCCGTCGCCTCTTCGATGCGGGCCGATCGTAGGTGTGTGTCCATGACGGACGGGAGACCTGCGGCGGAACACGCGGGTGACGTGGGATGTCGTATGGGAACAGATGTCTGATGACTCGTCGGCTTCACGGCGGGGAGCCGGGGTACGCGTCCGTCGGGGCGACCTCCGTCACATCGTTCCGCCCGGGTTTCCGGGAGGCAACGGGGCCTCCCCGCAGGTAAACGAGCGTCAACAACGCGTAAGACCTCGGTGAACCCGCGGTGCTCGATGTGCACGATTCGCCGAGCCGCGAGTAATGTCCTCACCTGCACAGACTCATACAGTTTCCCTGGCCGTTCTCTTGACATCGGAGGGCCCGTTGTCCCGCTTCGTGCTCATCAAGGCAGTGCTCGGACCGATCATGCGCCTGATGTTCCGCCCCCGGGTGGAGGGCGCGGAGCACATCCCGGGCGACGGTCCCGTCATCCTGGCCGGCAACCACCTCACCTTCATCGACTCGATGATCCTTCCGCTGGTGTGCGACCGGCAGGTGTTCTTCATCGGCAAGGACGAGTACGTCACCGGCAAGTCCCTCAAGGGCCGGCTCATGGCCTGGTTCTTCACCGGGGTCGGCATGATCCCGGTGGACCGCGACGGCGGCCGCGGGGGCGTGGCCGCGCTGATGACCGGGCGGCGGGTCCTGGAGGAGGGCAAGGTCTTCGGGATCTACCCCGAGGGGACGCGGTCGCCCGACGGTCGGCTGTACCGGGGGCGTACCGGGATCGCCCGGCTGACCCTGATGACGGGCGCGCCCGTCGTGCCCTTCGCGATGATCGGCACGGACAAGTTGCAGCCGGGCGGGGCGGGGATGCCCCGGCCCGGGCGGGTCACGGTCCGGTTCGGTGAGGCGATGGAGTTCTCCCGCTATGACGGGATGGACCGCGATCGGTATGTGCTGCGGGCCGTGACGGACTCCGTGATGACCGAGGTCATGCGGTTGTCGGGGCAGGAGTATGTGGACATGTATGCGACCAAGGCCAAGGCTGCGTAGCCGGTTCGTCGTCGGGTGCGGCGTCGTGGGGGCTGGTCGCGCCCGCGCGGCGGAGCCGCAAATCGACACAGCCCCGCGCCCCTAAAGACCCAACCGTTGGTTCTTCAGCATGAACCAAGCCGCCACCGCTGTGGCGATCAGGACTGCTGCTCCTGCGCCCGCGGCGATGGTGAGGCCGTCCACAAAGGCTTCTCGGGCCGACGACAGCATGTCCTGAGCGGTGTTCGTCGGCATGCCGGACGCCGCTTCCACCGCGCCGCCCAGTGACTCGTGGGCGCCTGACGGAGTGCCCGCCGGGGCCGCGAAGCCTCGGTACACGCCCGTCACGATCGAGCCCAGTACCGCGATGCCCAGGGCCGCGCCCAACTCGTACGCCGTCTCCGAGACCGCCGAGGCCGCGCCCGCCTGTTCCTTCGGGACGCTCGACAGGATCACGTCCGCGGTCACCGTGAACGAGAAGCCCGCGCCCACGCCCACCACCAGCAGCGCCGCGCCCAGCACCGGGTAGCCCGTGGACTGGTCGAGGACGGTCAGGGAGGCCAGGGCCAGGCCGATGGCCGCGAGGCCGCCGGAGACCACCGCGCGTACCGAGTAGCGGCGGGCCGTCGCGCCGGCCACCAGGCCCGCCGCCACCGCTCCGACCGCCGCCGGGAGTTCGGCCAGGCCTGCCTCCAACGGGGGCCTGTCCTGGACCAGTTGGAGGTACTGGGAGAGGAAGAAGACCAGGCCGGAGAGGCCGAGGATGGTCAGCAGGTCGGCCAGGACGGCGCCGCTGAAGCCGCGGTTGCGGAAGAGGCGCATGTCGAGAAGGGGGGTCGGGAGGGTCAACTGGCGGCGCACGAAGGCGTAGAGGGCCGCCGCGCCCAACAGGCCCGCGGCGAGCGGCTCCCAGGTGACGCCGTGCGACGCGGCTTCCTTCACCGCGTAGACCACGCCGATCATGCCGACCAGGGACAGGGTGACGCTGATCATGTCCCAGGGGCCTGGGTCCGGGTTGCGGGACTCCGGCAGCAGCTTGATGCCGACGAGGACCAGGACCGCCATCACCGGCAGGTTGATGAGGAAGACCGAGCCCCACCAGAAGTGTTCGAGGAGGAAGCCGCCGACGATGGGACCGACCGCCGTGCCGGCGGAGGCGGTCGCGCCCCAGATGCCCACGGCGAGGCTGCGTTCGCGCGGGTCGTGGAAGAGGTTGCGGATCAGGGCCAGGGTGGCGGGCATCAGGGTCGCGCCGGCGACGCCGAGCAGGGCCCGGGCCAGGATCATCAACTCCGGTGTCGTCGCATAGGCGTTGAGGACGGACATCGCGCCGAACGCCGTCGCGCCCAGCAGCAGGATCCGCTTGCGGCCGATCCTGTCGCCCAGGCTGCCCATCGAGACCAGGAGGCCGGCGATGACGAAGGAGTAGACGTCCCCGATCCACAGGAGTTGGGTGCCGGTCGGCTTGAGGTCCTCGCTGATGTAGGGGGTCGCGAGGCCGAGGACGGTCGCGTCGACGGCCACCAGCAGCACGGCGAGCACGAGGACGGACAGCGCGAGCCAACGGCCGGGGCGCTTCACCGCCTCGGTCGTGGTCGCCGGCTGCAGGGTGCTGGTCATGATTCCTCTCTCCGTAGTGCGCCACCGAGCAGCAGCTCGGTGATCATGTGGGTGAAGTCCTTGGGGGCGACGCGGCCCGCCTGGGTGGCCCAGGCGCACGAGGCGACCAGGCCGTAGAGCGCCTCGGTGAGCCAGACCGGGCTGAGGTCGATGCGGAACTCGCCGCTCTGCTGGCCGCGCACGAACACCGAGGCGATCCGCAGGTCCAGGCGCGACCAGGGGTCGCTGCCGCCGTTCTCCCACAGTTCGTTCTCGCCGTAGAGGAAGGCCAGCAGGCCGGCGACGGGCTCGATCTCGCGGACGAGCCTGCGGACGGCCTCGCTCGCGGGCCCCTCGTCGAGGCGGGCCGCGTCCAGTGCCGCCTCGCACTCGGCGATGCCGTGCTCCTCCAGCGCGCGGACGAGCGCGTCACGTCCCGCGAAGTGCCGGTGCAGCGTGGCCCGGCTGATCCCGGCGGCCTTGGCGACCTCGTCCATGGTCGCGGTGGCTTTGCGGGTCAGCAGGGCCGCGGCACTGCGCAGCACGTGGTCACGATCGACAGCCATGAGACAAGGGTACCTCGTATGAGACATTGGCGTCTTATGCGAGGTACGGAGGTCTCATCTACGTCGACCGGATTCGCGTTTCTCTCAGTGCCAGGGCAGCTGACCGCGCCGCTGCCAGTAGATCTGCGGCTCCTCCACCAGCTCTCCGAGGCGGGCCAGCTGGTCGTCGTCCAGGTCGACCACGGCGGCATGGAGGTTGGAGGCGAGCTGGCTGGTCGTGGCGGCTCCGGACAGGACCACTCCGGCCCAGGGCTGCCTGAGGACCAGCGCCAGGGCCACCGAGTCGCAGCCGAGGGACGTCTCCTCGGCTACGGCCTTCAGGGCGTCCGGGGCGTGCGGTGCGGCCAGCCTGCCGTTGGCCATGCCCTCCTTGACGATCACGGTGAGTCCGGCGTCGTGGGCCTCGGCGAGGGCGGGGGCGGCCGAGGTCTCCAGGGCGTTGTAGGTCGACTGGACCGTACGGAAGAGGGGCTCGCCGTCCACGGTCACCGCCAGTGCGGCGCGGATGGCGTCCGCCTGGGCGGGGCCGCTGGTCGAGAAGCCGATGGTGGTGCCCTGGGCCGCCGCTTCCGCGAGCCTCGCGTGGAGTTCCTTGTCGGTGAGGGCGGGGCTGTCGGGGGTCACCGAGTGGATCTGGTAGAGGTCGAGGTGGTCGCCGAGGAGCGCGGCGGTTTCGGCGCGCTGGCGGTCGTACGTCTGGACGCTGTGGTCCTTGACCTCGTGCTTCTCGGCGGTCGTGGTCCAGTCGGCGGTGTAGGTGTAGCCCCACTTGCTGCCGATGACCACGTCGTCTCGGCCGGGGTTGGCGGTGAGCCAGTCCGCGAGGAACTCTTCGCTGCGGCCGTAGGAGCGGGCCACGTCGAAGTAGCGGACGCCCTGGAAGTAGGCGGCGTCGAGGAGTTCGTGGGTCCGGGTGCGGAGGGCTTCGACGCTGCGGTCGTCTCCCAGGTCGTCGTCTCGGCCCAGATTGATGTAGCCGGGGCGGGCGACTGCGGCGAGGCCCAGGCCGATGTGGCAGGTGGGGGTGGTTGCTGTGGCGAGGCGGGCGAAGGGCATACCGCCAACGTAACGCGGGATGCCCGTTCGCCTCAGGGGGTGGGTTATTCGGTGCGTTGGCGGGTGCGGCGGCGTCGTGGCTAGTCGCGCAGTTCCCCGCGCCCCTAAAGGCCCTTCGCCTGAACCCACTCGTGCTGCGCCGCCAGGTTTGCCTTCACCTCGGCCAGCTGGACCGCCACCGCGCTCGGGGCCGTGCCGCCCCTGCCGTTCCTCGATGCCAGGGCACCCGGGACGTTCAGGACCGTCCTCACCTCCGGGGTCAGGTGGGTGCTGATCTTGGCGAACTGGTCGTCCGTGAGGTCGTTCAGTTCCTTGCCCTCTGCCTCGGCCGCCTTCACGCACTCGCCGGCGACCTCGTGGGCCACCCGGAAGGGGACCCCCTGCTTGACCAGCCACTCGGCGATGTCGGTGGCCAGGGAGAAGCCGGCCGGGGCCAGTTCCTCCATGCGGTCGCGGTTGACCGTGAGGGTGGCCATCATGCCGGTGAAGGCGGGGAGCAGGACCTCCAGCTGGTCGCAGGAGTCGAAGACCGGCTCCTTGTCCTCCTGGAGGTCCCGGTTGTAGGCGAGGGGGAGCGCCTTGAGGGTGGCGAGCAGGCCCGTCAGATTGCCGATCAGGCGGCCGCTCTTGCCACGCGCCAGCTCCGCGATGTCCGGGTTCTTCTTCTGGGGCATGATCGACGAGCCCGTGGAGAACGCGTCGTGCAGGGTCACGAAGGAGAACTCCTTCGTGTTCCAGATGATGATCTCCTCGGCGATCCGGGAGAGGTTCACGCCGATCATCGCGGTGATGAAGGCGAACTCCGCGACGAAGTCACGGGAGGCCGTGCCGTCGATGGAGTTGCCCACCGAGCCGTGCTCGAAGCCGAGGTCCTTGGCGACCGCCTCCGGGTCCAGGCCCAGGGAGGAGCCGGCCAGGGCGCCCGAGCCGTACGGCGAGACCGCCGTGCGCTCGTCCCACTGGCGCAGCCGCTCCGCGTCCCGGGACAGGGACTGCACGTGGGCCAGGACATGATGGGCGAACAGGACCGGCTGGGCGTGCTGGAGGTGGGTGCGGCCGGGCATCGCCACGTCCGGGTGGGCCTCCGCGAGACCGACCAGCGCGTCCTGGAGCTCGGCGATCAGGCCGCCGATGATCCGGGCGTGGTCCCGCAGGTACATGCGGAAGAGGGTGGCGATCTGGTCGTTGCGCGAGCGGCCGGCGCGGAGCTTGCCGCCGAGGTCGGGGCCGACGCGCTCCAGCAGGCCCCGCTCCAGGGCGGTGTGGCAGTCCTCGTCGGCGATGGTGCCCACGAAGGAGCCGGCGGCCACGTCGGCCTCCAGCTGGTCGAGTCCGGCGAGCATGCGCTGGAGCTCGTCCTCGGTGAGCAGGCCCGCCTTGTGCAGCACGCGCGCGTGGGCCCGCGAACCGGCGATGTCGTAGGGCGCGAGCCGCCAGTCGAAGTGGACGGACGCGGACAGCTTGGCCAGGGCCTCGGCGGGACCGTCGGCGAAACGACCGCCCCAGAGCCGGACGTCACCGCTGTTGCTGCTCACTTGCGTTGCTCCTCACCGCTGCGCTCAACCTTATGCATGATTATGCAGAGTGCTGCATGATTCGTCAATTCCAGCTCGGGCGGCAGAGAATTTGCGGTCCCTTTGAACACCGGAAACCGCTTGCCCGTACTTCACGCCGAACGCAGGCGCCGCGTTTGTAAACGAAGACCACTTCCCGACCCCGAGTGAGGCATCCGCATGTCCAGGGCTCTTCCGAAGTACAACAAGCGCCGCGTGGCGATCATCGGTGGCGCCGCCGCCGTGGCACTGACCGGGGCGATCGTCGCCGGTACCGCCCTCGCCGGGGAGACCTCCAAGAGCAGCAACAACGCCACCGCCCGCACGCTGGCCTCCCCCGGCACGATCAGCTGCCCGGACGTGGCCTCGAAGCTGCCCGCGATCCCGGCCACCGCCAAGGCCGAGGTCGACCGGAACCTGGCCCTGCTCCAGACCCAGATCAACGAGGCCAACAAGCGGCTCGTCGACACCGTCGGCCAGGGCGGGCCCAACTTCGTCCAGAACGCGATCACCGGCCCGCTGAAGGACAAGCGCATCGCCACGATCAACCGCATCGCCACGGCGATCGGCCGTACCGCGGCCAAGCCGACCGGCCTGGACGCGCTCGCGCCGTGCACGCTGAACGGCGCCGGCGCGGCCGGCACCAACACCGGCAACGCGGGCGGCAACGCCAACGCGGGCAACGGGAACGGCAACGGGAACGGCAACGCGAACGCCAACGCGGGCAACAACGCGAACGCCGGAGGCAACGCCAACGCCGGAGGCAACGCCAACGCCGGAGGCAACGCCAACGCCGGAGGCAATGCCGCGACCGCCGCCGGGACGATCAGCTGCCCGGACGTGGCCTCGAAGCTGCCCGCGATCCCGGCCTCCGCCAAGGCCGAGGTCGACCGCAACCTGGCCCTGCTCAACACGCAGATCGCCGAGGCCAACAAGCGGCTCGTCGACACCGTCGGCCAGGGCGGACCGAACTTCGTCCAGAACGCGATCACCGGCCCGCTGGCCGACAAGCGGAAGTCGACCATCGACCGCATCGCCATCTCCATCGGCCGTACCGCCGCGAAGCCGCAGGGCCTCGACTCCCTGGCCGCCTGCACGGTCTCCAAGTGACGTGACAGGCGCTGTGGCCGCCCCGTGTGAGCGCCGGCCGGGGCGGCCACGGGCTTGTCCGCGGAAGTGGACGCCCGAATTCCTTAGACAGGCGAAAGGTTTGCACCCATAATGCTTAGACATGGGAAAGACCTATGAGCGCATAGACGGCCGGCTGCGGACCTTCATCGAGGCGCAGCCCCTCTTCTTCACCGCGACCGCTCCCCTCTCCGGCGACGGCACGGTCAACCTCTCCCCCAAGGGCCTGCGCGGCTCGTTCGTCATCCTCGACGAACTCACCCTCGCCTACCTCGACTTCGCCGGATCCAACGCCGAGACGATCGCGCATCTGCGGGAGAACGGCCGGATCACCCTGATGTGGTGCGCGTTCCAGGGGCCGCCGAACATCGTGCGGGTGCACGGGCGCGGTGAGCCCGTCTTCCGGGACGACCCACGCTTCCCCGACCTGCTCTCCCACTTCCCGGACATCGACCCCACCCAGCACGGCCTGCGGGCGATCGTCGTCGTGACGGCCGAAGTGGTCCGGGACTCCTGCGGCTACGCGGTGCCGTACATGTCGTACGACGGCGACCGTGAGCTGCACGGCAAGCGGTTCGCGCGCGAGGACGACGAGTCGCTGAGCGCCTACTTCGCCAAGAAGGACCACATCGCCACGAGCCTGGACGGACTTCCCGGACTGCCGCTGCCGTTGCCGCCCTCCGCGGTCTGACGTCCCCGGCCCCGGACCACCCGAGGCTCACCCGCTGCCGAACCGGACCGTGAACGTCGTCGATCCGGGCCTGCTCTCCACCGTCACCGCTCCCCCGTGCGCCTCCACCACCGCCGCCACGATCGACAGGCCCAGGCCCGCGCCGCCGGTCTCCGCCTTGGTGCTGCGGTCGGCCCGGGTGAAGCGGTCGAAGACGCCCGGCTGGATGTCCTCCGGGATGCCGGGGCCGTCGTCGTGGACCCTGAGGGTGACCGTGCTGCCGTCGGTCTCCAGGGTCACCGTCACCTTGGTGCCCGCCGGGGTGTGCAGGCGGGCGTTGGACAGCAGGTTGGCGAGGACCTGCTGGAGGCGGTGTTCGTCGCCCGTCACCGTGACCGGGTCCTCGGGAAGGTCCAGCTCCCAGCGGTGGGCGGAACCGGTGGCCCGCGCGTCCGCGAGGGCGTCCAGGACCAGGCGGGTGAGGTCGACGGGGGCGGCCTCCAGGGGACGGCCCGCGTCCAGGCGGGCCAGCAGGAGCAGGTCGTCGACCATCGCGCCCATGCGGGTGGACTCGGCGGCGATGCGCTCCAGGGCGCGGGTGACCTCGGGCGGGACCGGGCCCGGGTGCAGCAGGGCGAGTTCGGCGTGGCCGCGGACCGAGGCGACCGGGGTGCGCAGCTCGTGGCTGGCGTCGGCGGCGAAGCTGCGCAGCCGCTCCTCACTGGCGTGCCGTTTGGTCAGGGCGTCCTCGACATGGCCCAGCATGCGGTTGAAGGCGCCGGCGACCCGGCCCACCTCACTGCGCGGGTCGGACTCCGGGGCCCGGGGCGGCAGGGCCACCTCGCCGCTGGCCAGCGGGAGTTCACTGACCCGGGTGGCGGTCGCGGCGACCCGGCTGAGCGGACGCAGGGCCCAGCGCACCCACAGGGCGCCGGCGACGCCGGTGGCCGTGAGGGCGGCGCCGAAGACGATCGCGGCGAGCAGTTCGAGTCGGTGGACGGCGGCCTCGGCGGGCTCCAGGGGCAGGCCGGTGATCAGGACGTCGCCGTCCAGCCCCTGGGTGGCGAGCACGCGGTAGTCGTCCAGGGCGGAGAGGTCGACGCTGTGGCCGCGGCCGTCGGCGGGGATCGCGGCGAGCCGCTCGCGGTCGGCGGCGGTCAGGTCGACGTTCAGGGTGCCGGTGGACCGGACCACGGCCGCGTTGGTGACGGTGCCGTCCACGAGGCGGGCCCCGAAGGTGCCGGTCGCCTGGCGGCGGGTGTCGCCGTGCTCGTCGCCGTCCTTGTCGTTCTTCACCGGCTCGCCCTTGTGTTCCAGGCTCACCGCGAACCTGTTCCCGGCCTCCGTCAGCTGCTCGTCGAGGCGGCTGGTGAGGAAGCCGCGCAGGCCCAGCACCGCGGCGACGCCGACCGCGGCGCAGCTGACCGCCAGCAGCACCACCAGGCCGAGGGTGAGCCGGGCCCGCAGGGTGTGCGGTCGCAGGCTCCTCACGGCGTCACCGGTTTGATCACGTAGCCCGCCCCGCGCACGGTGTGGATCATCGGCTCGCGGCCCGCATCCACCTTCTTGCGCAGGTAGGAGATGTACAGCTCGACGACATGGGCCCGGCCCCCGAAGTCGTAGGACCACACCCGGTCGAGGATCTGGGCCTTGCTGAGCACGCGGCGCGGGTTGCGCATGAGGAAGCGCAGCAGCTCGAACTCGGTCGGGGACAGTTCGATGAGCTCACCGCCGCGGGTGACCTCGCGGGCCTCCTCGTCCATGACCAGGTCGCCGACGGTCAGCCGCGGGCCCTCCTCCAGCTGGCGGGCCATGCCGGCGCGGCGCAGCAGTCCGCGCAGCCGGGCGACGACCTCCTCCAGGCTGAACGGCTTGGTGACGTAGTCGTCGCCGCCCGCGGTGATGCCCTTGATGCGGTCCTCGACGGCGTCCCGGGCGGTCAGGAAGAGCACGCAGACGTCCGACTTCACGGTGTGCAGGGCGCGCAGGACGGCGAAGCCGTCGGTGTCCGGGAGCATCACGTCCAGGACGACGGCGTCGGGCAGCAGCTCCCGGGCGGCAGTCACCGCGGAGGCGCCGTCCCCGGCCGTGCGGACCTGCCAGCCCTCGTAGCGCAGGGCGCCGGAGAGGACCTCGGCGAGATCGGGGTCGTCGTCGACGACGAGGACGCGCAGCGGGGTGCCGTCGGGGCGGGTGAGGGCGGGGCGGCCGGAGCGTGCGGTGTTCATGGCCCCTCCAGGATCACCCCTGGCCGGGGTGGAGCGGGCCCCGGGAAGCTCTGAGTTCCCTCTGAGTGTGGTCTGCGGGGTGCCGGTTCAGAGCGTCCTGAGAGGTTCGGCCCGCACAGTGGCGTTCCGGACGGCAGAGAGGACCCACTCCATGACCACCCTGTACGAGCGGACGGCGGCACCGCCCGTCCCGCTGGCGCCCCGCCGCTCCCCGGCCGGGCCGCTGCTCGTCCTGTTGTGGGGCGGGGCGGCGGCCGTGATCGCCCTGTGGTGGGCCGACACCGGTTCCGTGGTCGGTGCCGCCGGGTGGCTGACCGGGGCCGGGCGGATCGCCGGACTGCTGTGCGGGTACGCCTGCGCGGTGCTGGTGGGTCTGATGGCACGCGTCCCGCTGCTGGAGGAGCGGATCGGCGCGGACCGGGTGGCCCGCTGGCACGCGATGGCGGGCCGCTACACCGTCTGCCTGCTGCTCGCGCACATCGGGCTGATCCTCACCGGGTACGCGGCCCAGGACGGGGCCTCGCTGTGGCACGAGACCGTCACCGTGGTCCTGGACTACCCGGAGATGCTCAAGGCGACCGCCGGCACGGTGATCCTCCTCGCGGTCGGCGTCACCTCCGCGCGGGCGGTGCGCCGCCGTACCGGCCACGAGTTCTGGTACTACGTCCATCTCCTCACCTACGCGGCCGTGTTCCTCGCCTTCGGTCACCAACTGGCCCTCGGCAACGACCTGAGCGGCAACTCCGTGGCCACGGCCGCCTGGTACGCGCTGTACCTGGGCGTCGCCGCCCTGGTGCTGTGGTTCCGGGTGCTCGCCCCGGTGCGGCTGAACCTGCGGCACCGGCTGCGCGTGGAGTCGGTGCACCAGGAGGCGCGGGGCGTGTGGTCCGTGGTCGTCGCCGGGCGCGGGCTCGACCGACTCGGCGCGGAGCCGGGGCAGTTCTTCCGCTGGCGGTTCCTCTCCGCGGGCCTGCGGTGGACCTCGACGCCGTACTCCCTGTCGGCTCCGCCCCGCCCCGACCGCATGCGCATCACGGTCAAGGCGCTCGGCGACCACAGCACGGCCGTGGCACTGCTGCGGCCCGGCACGCGCGTGTGGGCGGAGGGGCCGTACGGCTCGCTGACCGGGGACCGGCGGACCTCCCCCAGGGCGCTGCTCATCGCGGGCGGGGTCGGAATCACCCCGCTGCGGGCCCTGTTCGAGACGCTGCCGGGCGAGGTCACCCTGCTGTACCGGGCGCGCACGGTCGAGGACCTGGCGCTGGGCGCGGAGTTGGAGGCCGTCGCGCGCTGGCGCGGGGCGCGGGTGCAGTACCTGCTCAACGGCCCGGACGGCCGACGCCCGCGGGTGACGGCCGAGTTGCTGCGGGCCGCCGTACCCGACGACCTGGCCGGGCGGGACGTCTACCTGTGCGGACCGCACGGGTTCGCCCGTGAGGTGTACGAGGCGCTGCGCGCCGCCGGGGTGCCGGACCGCCGGATCCACCACGAGTCGTTCGAACTCTGAGAGCTGTGAGGCCGTAGGACATGCACGCGTTGAGGAAGAACCACCCGCTGCGCCGGATCGTGCTGGCGAGCGCCGCGACGGTCTCCGGGATGGTGCTGCTGCTGTCGCTGAAACCGCACGCGTCGCCGCAGGCCGCCCTGGCGCTGCCCGCGCCCTCGGGCAGCGCGAGCGCGTCCGGGGGCACCGGCTCGGCCGCCGCCGGTACGAAAACCGTCGACGGCGACACGGTCCAGACCCGCTGGGGGCCGGTCCAGGTCCGCATCACCGTCAAGGACGGCAAGCTCACCGAGGTCACGGCGATCACCTACCCGTCGGACAATCCACGGGACCAGGAGATCAACAGCTATGCCCTGCCCCGGCTGCGCACCGAGGCCCTCACGGCCCAGAGCGCGGACATCGACACCGTCTCGGGGGCCACTTACACGAGTGAGGGTTACCGCCAGTCACTCCAGTCCGCACTGGACTCGGTGAGCGGCTGAACACACCGGCGTCACGGCACGTATCCAAGGACCAAGGGACCACGCCCACCCCCCTTGCCCCCGTCCTCGGAGGAAACGTGACCACGACGCTCGCAGGCGGCCGCGCCGCCCGCCGCCAGACGATGCGCCGCATCCGCCCGCGCCGTTCCCCGGCGACCGTCCTCCTGCTCGCCGTATGGGCGGGCGCGGTCGGTGTGCTGTGGCTGTGGTGGCACAACACGCCGTCCGTCGCCGACGACAACAGCAAGATCCTCAACGCGGGCCGGATCACCGGCCTGCTGGCGGGCTATCTGATGGCGCTCGTGGTGCTCCAGATGGCCCGGGTGCCCGCGCTGGAGCGCCGGGTGGGATCCGACCGGGTGGCCCGCTGGCACGCGATGAGCGGCCGCTACACGCTCTGCCTCACGGTCGCCCACGTCTTCCTGATCATGTGGGGCTACGCCCTCCAGGCCGGCAAGGGGCTCGGTGACATCGTCCAGCAGACGATGGACTCCATCAACCAGCTGCCGGACATGGGCAAGGCGGCCATCGGCACCGGCCTGCTGTTCTTCATCGGGCTGATCTCGATCGGCGGGGTGCGCCGGCGGATTCCGTACGACACCTGGTACCACGTGCACCTGCTGACGTACGCGGCGGTCTTCCTGACCTTCTGGCACCAGCTGACCACCGGCAACGACTTCGCGGTCGAACCGGTCGCCAAGACCGTCTGGTACGGGCTCTACGGCTCGGTCACCGCGCTGGTGATCTGGTACCGGATCCTCACCCCGATCCGGCTGAACCTGCGGCACCGCATGTACGTCGAGGCCGTGATCGAGGAGACGCCCGGCGTGGTGTCGGTCCTGATCGGCGGGCGCAAGCTGCACCGGATGGGCGCGGAGGCGGGCCAGTTCTTCCGCTGGCGGTTCCTCGCCCCGGGCATGCGGTTCTCCTCCCACCCGTACTCGCTGTCCGCGGCGCCCCGACCGGGCATGCTGCGGATCACGGTGAAGGCGATCGGCGACCACAGCGAACGGCTGCGGGAGCTGGAGCCCGGCACCAAGGTGTGGGCCGAGGGGCCGTACGGCGCGCTGACCGCCCAGCGCCGCCGCAGCGGCAAGGTGCTGCTGGTGGCGGGCGGTGTCGGCATCACCCCGATGCGGGCCCTGTTCGAGACGCTGCCGGGCGCGGCCGGTGACATCACCCTGCTGTACCGGGCCAACACCACCCAGGACCTGGCCCTGTGGGACGAGCTCGCCGCCATCGCGGACGAGCGCGGCGCCCGGCTGATGTACGCGGTCAACAGTCCGGACGGGGAGCGCCCGGACATCTCCGCGGAGTCCCTCCAGCGCAAGCTCCCCGACATCGACCAGCACGACGTGTTCATGTGCGGGCCGAACGGCTTCGCGCAGTCCGTGTACGAAGCACTGCGCGGCGCGGGTGTGCCCGCCCGCCGCATCCATCACGAGTCGTTCGAGATGTGAGCGACGGGAATCCAGGAGCTGTTGAAGCGATGAGGAAGTCTCACCCCGTCCGTCGGGTCGTGCTCGCGACGGCCGCCACCGTGTCCGGTGTCGTGCTGATGCTGTCGCTGAAGCCGTCCACGGACCCGGCGTCCGCCCAGGCGGGCGGCGCGATCCCGCAACAGACGGCGGCGGCGCAGGAGTCGGCCCAGGGCGGCACCGGGGCGGCCGCCGGCGGTGCGGTCACCGGAGACGTGGTCCAGACGCAGTACGGCCCGGTCCAGGTCCGCATCACCGTCAGCGGCAACAGGATCACCAAGGCGGAGGCGGTCCAGGCGCCCAAGGGCGGCGAGAGCGACCAGAAGACGGCCCTGTCCGTCCCGAAGCTCAACCAGGCCGTGGTCGCCAAGCAGAGCCCGCAGATCGACACGGTGTCCGGGGCCACCTACACCAGCGAGGGCTACAAGAAGTCCCTCCAGTCCGCGATCGACAAGGCGAACCAGGCGGCGTCCCAGGCGCAGCCGTCGGCCCAGCCGTCCCAGCCCGCGGGCGGAGCGGCGGCGGCCAAGACGGTCACCGGCACGGTCGCGCAGACCCAGTACGGCCCGGTCCAGGTCCGTATCACCGTCAGCGGCGGCAAGATCACCAAGGCCGAGGCCGTGCAGGCGCCGAGCGGCGGGACCAGCAGCCAGAAGACCGAGCAGTCCGTCCCGAAGCTCAACCAGGAGGCCGTGGCCGCCGGCAGCGCGGACATCGACACGGTGTCCGGGGCCACCTACACCAGCGAGGGCTACAAGAAGTCGCTCCAGTCCGCGCTGGACCAGGCCGGTGGCTGACACGGTGACCGAGCCGGCACAAGCTCCCGCCGCGGTACGTCACGTGGAGGAGGTCATGGGGACGGTCTTCTCCTTCGACGTCCGCGGCGGGGAACCCATTGCCGTACAGACGGCGGTGCGCGAAGCGGTGGCGGGACTGCACCGCGTGAACGAGGTGTTCAGCACCTACCGCGACGACAGCCAGGTCTCGCGCCTGGCCCGCGGTGAGCTGACGGTCGCGGACTGCGACCCCGAGGTCGCCGAGGTCCTCGAACTCGGCGCGGAGGCCGAGCACTTGAGCGAGGGCTGGTTCAGCCTGCGCTACGAGGGCCGCCTCGACCCCACCGGCATCGTCAAGGGCTGGGCGGTGGAGCGCGCGGCCCGCCGGGTCGCTCTCGCGGGAGCGACCGGCGTGAGCGTCAACGGCGGCGGAGACGTCCAACTGCTCGGCGTACCGGGCCCCGAACGCCCATGGCGCGTGGGCGTCTCGGACCCCCTGCGCCCGGGCGGCCTGGCGGCGGTGGTCTCGGCGGCGGGAGCGGCGGAGTTGGCGGTGGCCACATCGGGCTCGGCCGAGCGGGGCGCCCACATCGTCGACCCCAGAACGGGCCGTTCGGCGGTGACGGACCTGGTGGCGGTGACGGTAGTGGCCCCCACCCTGACCTGGGCGGACTGCTGGGCGACAGCAGCTTTCGCCATGGGTTCGAGAGAGGGCCTGGCCTGGCTGGAAAGCCTGCCGGACACGGAGGCCCTACTGATCACGGCGGGCGACGAGGTGCTGATCACGGGGGGTCTGGCGGCTCGACTCGGGTGACTGGATGTTTTTAGGGGCGCGGGGAACTGCGCGACCAGCCCCCACGAACCCGCACCCGACCGACAACCTCTAGTGCCCGTTCTGAGCCAACCGCAACAAGTGCTCAGCCAGCGCCTGACCCCCGGTCGGATTCCGGCTGATCAACATCAACGTGTCATCACCGGCGATCGTCCCCAAGATGTCATGCAGCTCAGCCTGATCAATGGCAGACGCAAGGAACTGCGCAGCCCCCGGAGGAGTCCGCAGCACCACAAGATTCGCCGAAGCCTCCGCAGAGATCAGCAGCTCCTGCGAAAGCCGCCGCATCCGCTCCTCCTTCGCCGACTCCCCCAGCGGCGCCCGAGGAGTCCGGAAACCCCCCTCACTCGGCACCGCGTAGATCAGGTCACCGTCGGTGTTGCGGATCTTCACCGCGTTGAGCTCGTCGAGGTCCCGGGAGAGCGTCGCCTGCGTGACGCTCAGCCCGTCGTCGGACAGCAACTTGGCCAACTGGCTCTGCGACCGCACCGGTTGCCGATTGAGGATGTCCACGATCCGGCGGTGGCGCGCGGTACGCGTCTGCGGCACGGCGGGCCCGGCGCCCCCGTTGTGCTCGTGCTCCTGCGCATGACTCATCGTCGTCTCATTCTCCGGATCATCCGTCCGCCCTGGCCGTGTCCAGGATGCCGGGGAGCGCCTGAAGAAGCGCGTCCGCTTCGTCGTCGCCGAGGTTCAGCGGCGGCATCAGCCGTACGACGTCGGGGGCGGGCGCGTTCAGCAGGAAACCGGCGTCCTGAGCCGCCTGCTGCGCCTGCGGCGCGAGCGGCTCGGTGAGCACGATACCCAGGAGGAGCCCGGCACCCCTGACATGGCCGATCAACGGGTGTCCGAGTGACTCGATCCCGTCCCGCAACCGCTCGCTCTGCCGCTTGACGTTCTCCAGCAACCCGTCGTTCGCGATGGTGTCGAGGACGGCGAGTCCGGCGGCGCAGGCGACCGGGTTGCCGCCGAACGTCGTCCCGTGGTGCCCCGGCTGGAGCAGCTCCGCGGTCCGTCCGAAGGCGATGGTCGCGCCGAGCGGCAGTCCGCCGCCGAGCTGCTTGGCGAGGGTGACCACGTCCGGCAGCACCCCGTCGTGGGCCTGGTACTCGAACCAGTGCCCGGTACGGCCGATGCCGGTCTGCACCTCGTCGAGGACCAGCAGCGCGCCCTTGGCCGCCGTGATCGCCCGGGCCGCCTTGAGGTACCCGGCGGGGGGCATCACGACGCCGTTCTCGCCCTGGATGGGCTCGATGACGACGAGCGCGGTGTCCTCGGTGACCGCGGCGGCCAGGGCCTGCGCGTCGCCGTAGGGCACGTGCGTGATGTCGCCGGGCAGCGGCAGGAAGGGGGTCCGCTTGGCCGCCTGGCCGGTGAGGGCGAGGGCGCCCATGGTCCGGCCGTGGAAGCCGCCGTCGGTGGCGACCATGTGGGTGCGTCCGGTGAGCCTGCCGATCTTGAAGGCGGCCTCGTTGGCCTCGGCCCCGGAGTTGCAGAAGAAGACCTTGCCGTCCCGGCCGAAGAGCTGGAGCAGCCGCTCGGCGAGGGCGACGGTGGGCTCCGCCATGAAGAAGTTGGAGATGTGGCCGAGGGACGCGATCTGCCGGCTGACGGCCTCGACGATCGCCGGGTGGGCGTGGCCGAGCGCGTTGGTGGCGATCCCGCCGACGAAGTCCAGGTACTGCTTGCCCTCGCTGTCCCAGACCTTGAGTCCCGCACCGCGGACGAGGGGCAGGCGCGGGGTGCCGTAGTTGTTCATGAGCGAGCCCTGCCACCGCTGGGAGAGCTCCTGATTGTCCGTCACTTCGCGTCCCCCTCTTGTCCGTCGGGCACGACCATGGTGCCGATGCCCTCGTCGGTGAAGATCTCCAGCAGGATCGAGTGCTGGACCCGCCCGTCGATGACCCGGGCCGTGGTCACGCCGTTGCGCACGGCGTGCAGACAGCCCTCCATCTTCGGGACCATGCCGGAGCTCAACTCCGGCAGCAGCTTCTCCAGTTGGGAAGCGGTGAGGCGGCTGATCACCTCGTCGCTGTGCGGCCAGTCCTCATAGAGGCCCTCGACGTCCGTGAGGACCATGAGAGTCTCCGCTCCAAGCGCAGCAGCGAGTGCCGCAGCCGCCGTGTCAGCATTGACGTTGTAGACATGTCCGTCGTCCTGGCTACGGGCGATCGACGAGACGACCGGGATCCGGCCGTCGGCGAGCAGTGCCTCGATCGCGCCCGTGTCGATCGCGGTGATCTCGCCCACCCGCCCGATGTCGATCAACTCGCCGTCGATCTCGGGCTGGTGCTTGGTGGCGGTGATGGTGTGGGCGTCCTCGCCGGTCAATCCGACGGCGAGCGGCCCGTGGTGGTTGAGCAGCCCGACCAGCTCGCGCTGCACCTGACCGGCCAGCACCATCCGTACGACGTCCATGGCGTCCTCGGTGGTGACCCGGAGGCCGGCCTTGAACTCGCTGACGATGCCCGCCTGGTCGAGGGCGGCGCTGATCTGCGGGCCGCCGCCGTGCACGACGACCGGTTTGAGCCCGGCGTGGTGCAGGAAGACGACGTCCTGGGCGAAGGCGGCCTTGAGGTCCTCGTCGATCATGGCGTTGCCGCCGAACTTGATGACGACCGTCTTGCCGTTGTGGCGGACCAGCCAGGGCAGCGCCTCGATGAGGATCTGGGCCTTGGGGAGCGCGGTGTGCTTCCGCGTGGGGCTGCTCATGACGAGTAGGCGCTGTTCTCGTGGACGTAGTCCGCGGTGAGGTCGTTGGTCCAGACGGTGGCGGTCTCGGAGCCGGCCGCGAGGTCGGCGACGATGTGCACCTCGCGGTAGCGCATGTCGACCTTGTCGCGGTCCTCGCCGACGCCGCCGCTCTTGCAGACCCAGACGCCGTTGATGGCGACGTTCAGCTGGTCGGGCTCGAAGGCGGCCCTGGTGGTGCCGATGGCGGAGAGGACGCGGCCCCAGTTGGGGTCCTCGCCGTGGATGGCGCACTTGAGGAGGTTGTTGCGGGCGATGGAGCGGCCCACCTCGACGGCGTCGTCCTCGGAGGCCGCGTTGATCACCTCGACCTTGATGTCCTTGCTGGCGCCCTCGGCGTCCCGGATCAGCTGCTGGCCGAGGTCGTCGCAGACCTGCCGTACGGCTTCCGCGAACTCCGCGTGGTCCGGAGTGACTTCGGAGGCGCCGGAAGCGAGCAGCAGGACGGTGTCGTTGGTGGACATGCAGCCGTCGGAGTCGACGCGGTCGAAGGTGGTGCGGGTCGCGGCCCGAAGTGCCGTGTCCAGCACGTCACTGGGAAGGTCCGCGTCCGTGGTGAGGACGACCAGCATGGTGGCGAGGCCGGGAGCGAGCATGCCCGCGCCCTTGGCCATGCCGCCCACGGTCCAGCCGTCCTTGGTGACGACGGAGGTCTTGTGGACGGTGTCGGTGGTCTTGATGGCGATGGCGGCCTTCTCGCCGCCGTGCTCGCTCAACGAGGCGGCCGCGGCCTCGACTCCCGGCAGCAGCTTGTCCATCGGGAGCAGGACGCCGATGAGTCCGGTGGAGGCGACGGCGACCTCGCCCGCGCCGATCTCCAGGACCTCGGCGACCTTCTCGGCGGTGGCGTGCGTGTCCTGGAAGCCCTTCGGTCCGGTACAGGCGTTGGCGCCACCGGAGTTGAGGACGACGGCGGTCAGCTCACCGCTCTTGAGGACCTGCTCGGACCACAGCACGGGCGCGGCCTTCACGCGGTTGGAGGTGAAGACGCCGGCGGCGGCGCGGCGCGGCCCGGTGTTGACCACGAGGGCCAGGTCCGGGTTGCCGTTCTCCTTGATTCCGGCGGCGATGCCCGCCGCCTGGAATCCCTTGGCTGCCGTGACGCTCACGGTGCGACTCCGATCGTGGAAAGACCGAGCTCCTCGGGGAGTCCGAGGGCGATGTTCATGCTCTGGACGGCACCGCCCGCGGTGCCCTTGGTCAGGTTGTCGATGGCGCTGATCGCGATGATGCGGCCCACGGCCTCGTCGAGGGCGACCTGCACCTGAACGCCGTTCGAACCGTAGACGGACGCCGTGGCGGGCCACTGGCCCTCGGGGAGCAGGTGGACGAAGGGCTCGTCGGCGAAGGCCTTCTCGTAGGCGGCGCGGACGGACTCGGCGGTGACGCCGGGCTTGGCAGCCGCGCTGCACGTGGCGAGGATGCCGCGGGGCATCGGCGCGAGGGTCGGGGTGAAGGAGACGGCGACCTTCGAGCCCGCCACCCCGCTGAGGTTCTGGATCATCTCGGGCGTGTGCCGGTGGCCGCCGCCCACGCCGTACGGCGACATGGACCCCATGACCTCGCTGCCCAGCAGGTTCGGCTTGGGGGCCTTGCCCGCGCCGGAGGTGCCGGAGGCGGCGACGATCACGGCCTCGGACTCGGCGAGCCCGGCGGCGTAGGCCGGGAAGAGGGCGAGCGTGACGGCGGTGGGGTAGCAACCGGGCACCGCGATGCGCTTGGAGCCCTCCAGCCCGGTGCGGGCACCCGGGAGTTCGGGCAGGCCGTAGGGCCAGGTGCCGGCGTGCGCGGAGCCGTAGAACTTCTCCCAGTCGGCCGCGTCCTTCAGCCGGAAGTCGGCGCCCATGTCGACGACGAGGACGTCCGGGCCGAGCTGTTCGGCGACGGCGGCGGACTGGCCGTGGGGCAGGGCGAGGAAGACGACGTCGTGGCCGGCGAGGACGTCGGCCGTGGTCTCCTGGAGTTCCCGGTCGGCCAGCGGCAGCAGGTGGGGCTGGAGCGAGCCGAGCCGCTGTCCGGCGTTGGAGTTGCCGGTCAGGGCGCCGATCTCGACCTCGGGGTGCGCCAGGAGCAGCCGCAGGACCTCACCGCCCGCGTATCCGCTCGCTCCGGCCACTGCCGCACGTACCGCCATGTCATCCTCCTCCTGGATGGCATGACTATACGTTTCGCTGCACGTTTATGCAACCGCGTGCATACTCACGCCCTCCTGCGGCGCACGGCCCGGAACGCGCCGATTCCGAGGATGCAGACGAGTGCCCCGGCCCCGATCGTCGTACCGAGCCGCAGTCCCGGCGGACGGAACGCGCAGGTGACAGTCGTCGAGCCGCCGTCGAGGGGTACGGCGATCAGCCCGTGGTACTGCCTCGCGGGTACGGCGTCGGCGGCACCGGCGGCACAGCGCCAGCCCGCGATCCGGGGCGCCGCGACGACCGCGACACCCTTGCTGCCCGCCGGAAGTTCCGCCCGGATCGTGCCCCCGGAGCCGGAGACGGTCACCTTGGTGGCGCCGGTGGCCTTGAGCTGCCGTACGGCGGACCGCAGCCGGCCGGTGTCCAGGCAGCCGATCGCACCGTCCGGCACGACGCCCGGCCCGTTCGGGGACAGCTCGACGGTCAGGCGCCCGGAGTGCGGGACCGTGCCGAGCGGCTGCATCGCGGCGATCTTGGTGACGGGCCAGTCGGCGCGGAACCGGCCGGTCAGGTCAGCGGCGGTGGGGCCCGCGAGCCGTGCGGTGCCCGCGTAGTGCGGCGCCCAGAGGTAGACCTCGTTGCCCGCGGGACACCGGGCGGTGAGCGTCGCCCTCCCTCCCACGCGCACGCCTTGGCGCCGGTCCGTGCTGCGGTCCGCGGGCCGCCCGGCGCCGTTCAGGACGGTGACGCGGGGCACGGTGTAGACGCGGGCGCCCAGCAGGAGCTCCTGGTTGCGGTACGGCGAGGGGCCGAAGGCGCCGGTCGCGGGGGACGGCCGTACGGTCACCAGGGGCGGCACGTCCTCCCTGGTCACCGTCACCCCGCTGCCGTCCTGCGGGAACCAGTTCTGGTGCGGGTCCGGCGGGGAGTGGACGCGGGCGCCCACGGAGAAGATCGCGTCCGTGACGGCGTTGTCCAGGCTCTGGAGGCTGCGGCCGCCCGAGGTCCAGCCGTACCCGAGGGCGGTGAGCGTGCTGCTGAACACGGCGGAGGTGTGACTGCTGTAGTACTGGGCGCCCTGGCCGCCGACCTCCAGCGGGTCGTTGCCGACGGTCTGCTCCCGGCCCGGGTCGGTCCGGTAGCGGGGCCAGCCGTCGGCCCGCGCGATCGCGTCCGCCTGCTCCTGCTGCCGGTCGCCCCAGGGGGCGTAGTCGTCCATGTGCCCGAGCCGCATCCGGGCGGCCACGGCGGAGGTCGCGGTGGCCTCGCCGACCTGCGTGCCGATGAGCAGAACGGCGGCGAGGGCGGCCGGGGCCATGCGCAGGAGGGGGCGGCGACGGCCGAGCAGGAGCAGCCCGAGCAGCGCGCCGAGGAACGCCGTCAGGAAGACCGGCCAGGCGAAGGAACGCACCAGCGGGCTGCCGCTCGCCACGACCGCGACGAGCGCGAGCACTCCGGCGGCCGCCCCGAGCGCCCGCGGGTCGAGACGGCCGTACGACAGGGAGTGCCAGGCGGCGATCACCAGCAGGGCGCAGACCACGAAGGTCTGGCGGTACGAGCTGCCCTGCGGGGCGGCGAAGGCGTGCCAGAGCAGATGGGTCGGGCCCCACTGCATCGACAGGGTCACCGCGACCACCAGCAGCGTCCACCCGGCGCGCACCCGGCGGGGGGCCGCCCGGTGGAAGGGCAGCGCGAGGGCGAGCAGCAGGGCCGTGGTGCCGACGAAGAGCGCCGGGGAGCCGAAGCTGTACGTCGTCGGCAGCAGCCGGGCCAGCAGGTCCTCCGTGCCCACCCGCGCGAACAGGGTGAAGCGGCCTGCGGAGGCGTGCGCGCTGCCGAAGTACACGACCGTGACCAGGGGCGCGGCGAGACCGATGCCGAGGGCGAAGGTCCCGGCGGCCCGCCCCGCGGCGGTGAGCCTGCGGCGGGCCGGGAGGTCGGCCAGGCACAGCCGCAGCAGGAAGACGAGGGCCGCGGCGAGGGTGGCCATGTAGGCCGTGTAGAAGTTGGCGATCCAGGCGGCCGTCACCACCAGCACCCCGAGCAGCGGGCGGCGGCCGCTCAGGACCCACTCGCCGACCAGGCACAGCAGCGGCAGGGCGATCAGCCCGTCGAGCCACATGAGGTTGTACGAGGCGGTCGCCACGGTCCAGCCGCACAGGGCGTACGACGCGCCGAGCAGTCCGGCCGCCCACCAGCGACCGGGACGCAGCCGCAGCAGCAGCCAGGTCATGGCGGCCGCGGCGCAGGCGATCTTCAGCACGGTGATCACGTACACCGCGAGGTCGATCTCGGCCCTCGGGAACACCGCCACGAGCGGGGCGAACGGGCTGGTGAGGTAGGTGCCGAGGTCGGGCAGGAAGCCGGCGCCGTACCCCGACTGCCAGTTGACGAGGAGCCCGCCGGTGCCGCGTCCGTGCAGCAGGTCCCACAGGTGCGCGTGGAAGGGGACGTACTGGTTGCCGAGGTCGCTGACGTTCCGGGTGCGCGGACCGAAGGGGTAGCTGCGCGCGACGGCGTCGGCCGCGCACAGCACCACGACGGTGATCGTCGCCGCGAGCAGGGCGGCCCGGCCCGGGCCTGGCGGTGGCCCCGGCGGTGGTTCCGTGGCGGCCGCCACGGGCACGCGGCCGGACAGCCGGCCGTGCGCGGTCTTCGGTTCGGGCGGGATGGTCGGTCGCACACCCTGTCCACTGGTCACTTGGGCCCCCGTCCGGGGTCTTCACCCCAGCGCGTCGTTTCTGCGCCGAATTAGACGGAGGGTGAATACGGTTGGTTGTGCGCCTGCCGATGGCGGGGCGGTGAACACCGGACGACCTGAAAACCAACGAAAGGTGCTGCTCAGCCGCGCCTGTCGGCGCGCTTCGCCGCATACGCCCGAGCGGCCCGGACCCGGTTGCCGCACTGGGTCGTGCACCAGCGCCGGGCTCCGTGGGAGCGCAGGAACCAGCGCGCGCAGCCCTGGGCGGCGCACTCGGTGAGCCGCGCGGCCTCGGCCCCGGTGAGCAGGTCGGCGGCGTCCTCGGCGAGCAGCGAGAGGGCCGCGGCGGCCGGGTTGGCCGCGTCGGGTTCGTCGGCGCGGTGCGGGCCTTCGGCCGTCCAGGCGAGCCGCGGGGTCGAAGGGGCCGCGGCGAGCGCGGAGTTGAGGGTGGCGAGGTCCGCCTCGGCGGGCCGGGCGTGCCCGTCGTACGCCTGGAAGAGCGCCCGCAGCGCCTCCCGCAGGCCGAGGAGCCGCCCGAACTGCCGCCCGTTCAGCGCGACCCGGTCCGGCAGCAGTTCATGCCGTACGAGCCACAGGTGCGCGGCCTCGGGGTCGTCGAGCAGGTCGACCTTGCCGTGGCTGAGGGTGAAGCGCGTGTTGACCAGGGCCAGCGAGAGGTACTGGTCCTCGCCGGGGACCGGGAGCTGGCGCAGATGAACGGGGGCGTCTTGATCCACGGTTCTCATGGTAATGCTTGCGATTCTCCGTGAGGAGTCCTAGCGTGCCTCACGGAGAATCATCAGTGAAACCGTGAGAGGTGAGATGCCGTGGGCTTCGACGTGGACGCGCTGCGCGAGGACTTCCCGATCCTGGGGCGGACGCTGGACAGCGGTGCCCGTCTCGTCTATCTGGACTCCGGCGCCACCACCCAGAAACCGCTCCAAGTCCTCGACGCGGAGCGGGACTTCTACCTCACCCACAACGCGGCCGTGCACCGGGGCGCGCATCAGCTCGCCGGTGAGGCGACGGAGGCGTACGAGACCGCGCGGCGCACGATCGCCCGGTTCGTCGGGGCCGCCGAGGACGAGGTGGTCTTCGTCAAGAACACCACCGAGGGCATCAACCTGGTCGCCTACGCGCTGGGCAACGCCCGCCGGATCGGCCCCGGCGACCGGATCGTCGTCACCGAGATGGAGCACCACGCCAACCTGGTGCCCTGGCAGCAGCTCGCGGAGCGCACGGGGGCCACGCTGGACTGGTTCGGGCTGACCGACGAGGGCCGGCTCGACCTGAGCCGGATCGACGAACTCCTCGACGAGCGCACCAAGGTGCTCGCCGTCACCCATCAGTCCAACGTGCTCGGCACGGTCAACCCGGTGCGTGAACTCGCCGACCGGGCCCATGAGTTCGGGAGCCTCGTGGTGGTCGACGGCGCCCAGTCGGTCCCGCACCGGCCGGTTGACGTCCGGGAGCTGGGCGCGGACTTCCTGGCCTTCTCCGGGCACAAGATGCTCGGCCCGAACGGCATCGGTGTGCTGTGGGGCAGGCGTGAACTCCTCGCGGATCTGCCGCCGTTCCTCACCGGCGGCTCGATGGTGGAGATCGTCGAGATGGACCGCACCACCTTCCTGCCGCCCCCGCAGCGCTTCGAGGCGGGCGTGCCGATGACCTCCCAGGCGGTGGGGCTCGCGGCGGCCGTCGCGTATCTGGAGGCGCTCGGCTTGGCGGAGGTGGCCGCCCATGAGGACCGGCTCACGGCACGTGCCCTGCAAGCGCTGGGCGAGATCCCGGGGGTGCGGATCGTGGGCCCCACCGACCTCACGGACCGCGGCTCGGCCGTCTCCTTCACGGTCGACGGCATCCACCCGCACGACGTCGGCCAGGTCCTGGACGACCGGGGTGTCGCCGTCCGGGTGGGCCACCACTGCGCCCGTCCGATCGTGCGCCGCTACCGCCTTCCGGCGACGACCCGGGCCACCTTCTACGTCTACACCACGGAGGCCGAGGTGGACGCCCTGGCCGACGGGGTGCGGGCCGCCCAGGAATACTTCGGACGGTGAGTGCGAGGAAGCGCCGGCGATGACCGAGGAGCGGAGATGAGCGAGAGCACCACCCGTGAGGAGCGGTTCGAGCGAGGCCTGGAGATGCTGGCGAGCGTCAATCCCGAGGTGGGGCAGCGGGTTCTGGACTCGCTCGCCGACATCAGCCCGGAGATGGGCCACCAGCTCGTCGCCTGGGGGTTCGGCGAGATCTACTCCCGGCCGCAGCTGGTGCCCCGGGACCGGCAGTTGGTCACGCTGGGGATGCTGACCGCGCTGGGCGGCTGCGAGAGTCAGCTGGAGGTCCACGTCCACACGGCGCTGAACGTGGGACTCACCCCCGAGCAGATCGCCGAGGCGCTGCTCCAGTCGGCCGGCTACTGCGGCTTCCCGCGGGCCCTCAACGCCATGGCCGTGGCGAAGAAGGTCTTCGCCGAGCGTGGGCTGCTGCCGGTCGGACAGCAGCCCACGGAGGGCGGGCCGGCTACCTCTGTCTGATCCTCAGGAAGGTGACCGAGTTCGGCGGGAAGGTGTACGTGAACTTTCCGGCGACGCCGTCGAAGGTCGACCTCACCGGCGCGACCGCCGTCGACGTCTCGCTGTTCACGGCGTCGGAGGCGGCCGCCAGCGTCGTGACCCGGGCCCTGGACGCGACCTTGGCGCCACCCAGGTCGATCGCCGTACGGGCCGCCGAGTCCTGCGCGTTGACGACCTTGACGATCAGCTCACCGCTCTTCTGGTCCCTGGTGACGACCTGGCGGAACGGCTCGGCGGGCTTGTCGTCGGTGAAGCTGCCCCACTCCTGTCCGTCGAGGTAGAGGGTGACCTGGCGGCCCCGCACCTTGACGTCGACGTCGTAGGTCCGACCGGTCTCCACCGACCCGGCCTTGGAGATCAGCGTCGACTTGCCGCCGTCCACGGCCTGTTCGACGGCGGTCTGGGTGTTGTTCCAGCCGCCGATGTTCCACCAGTAGAAGTTGCCGGTGTCCTTGACGCCGAACGCGACGAGGAAGCCCTCCTTGCCGGACCTCTTGGTGGCCTTCACCCGCAGGTCGTAGTCGTGCCAGCTCGGGTCGCCGGCCGAGACCATGGTGTTCTCGGCGTTCACGTCGGTCTGCACGTACCGGCCGTCCTGGACGCTCCAGCTGCCGCCGCCCGTGTGGGTCCACTGGGAGGCGCCGGAGGAGAAGTCGTCGGTGAGCAGCGTGCGGCCGTCGGCGTCCGTGACCTGCACGTCGTCGTACGCCGCCGTGGTCGCCCAGGTCGACAGGCCGACGGCGCCGGTGATCGGGGCGAGCAGCGAGGGCGTGCCGGTGGCCGTCGAGGGCACCACCCGGTCGCCGACGTTGTTCATGAAGAGCTTCTGGACCTCGTAGTTGGCGGAGTTCCAGGAGGCGTGGTTGTTGAACCAGATCAGGTCCGGGCGCCACTGGACGTAGTCCTCGTTGGCGAACAGCGGGGCGTAGGAGGCGAGTTTGACGACGTCGGCGTTGCGCTCCAGGCCGGTCATGAACGCGGCCTCGGTGAGCCCGTTCTTGAACGTGTTGCCCTGGGAGGCGTACTCGCCGAGGAAGACCTTCGGGCCGCTGCGGTCGTAGGAGTCGTAGCGGTCGTTGTTCTGGAGGAACCACTGGGGGCTGTTGTAGTAGTGCTCGTCGACCATGTCGACCTTGGCGTCCTTGTTGAGCTGCCAGGCCGTGTCGAAGGTCGTACCGGAGTCGTCCGGGCCGGAGTTGGAGATCACCTGGATGTCCGGGTACTTCGCCTGGATGGCGGCGCGGAACTCCTTGAAGCGGGCGAAGAACTCGTTCGGGAGGTTCTCCTCGTTGCCGACCTCGATGTGGGTGAGATGGAAGGGCTCGGGGTGGCCCATCCCCGCCCGCACCTTGCCCCAGGGGGAGTTCGCCGGGCCGTTGGCGAACTCGATGAGGTCGAGGGTGTCCTGGATGTGCCGCTTGAGCAGCGCCTCGTCGACGACGGCCCTGTTCTGGCCGCAGCCGGTCACCAGAGCGGGGACGACGGGCAGCGGCATGGCGCCGATGTCCTCGGCGAGCCGGAAGTACTCGTAGTAGCCGAGGCCGTAACTCTGGTTGTAACCCCAGAAGTTGGCGTTGGTGGCGCGCGTCTCGACCGGGCCGATGGTGTCCTTCCACTGGTAGGACCGCTTGCGCTGGTAACCGGAGGCCTCGCTGTAGTCCTCCATGGAGCCCGTGTTGACCAGACAGCCGCCCGGGAAGCGCACGAAGCCCGGGTGCAGGGCGGCGATCTTCTCGGCGAGGTCCTTGCGCAGGCCGTTGGGCTCACCGCGGTAGGTGTCGCGGGGGAAGAGGGAGACCATGTCGAGAGCGGCCGCCGCCGAGGAGGCCACGGTGAGACGGCCGCTGCTGCTGGTCCGCGTCGCGGTGAGGGTGGCCTGGTACCGGGTCCAGCCGCTCTTGGTCACGGCCACCTCGCGGGCGGTGGCGAGCGTGCCGTCGGCGTCCCGCAGCGAGACCGTGAGGGCGGTGGCGGCGGCCGCGCGGGCCCACACCGAGAAGTCGTACTTCTTGCCCGCCTCGACGTGGATGCCGGTGTTGTATCCGGCGTTGGTCACGGAGGAACCGGCGGCCAGCGAAAGGTAGGCGCGGTTGCGGTCGTTGAGGCGGCCGCCGTCGTTCACGACCTGGGCGGTGCCGTCGACCGTCCACGCGGTCAGCGGGGTGTACGAGGTGTTGTCGGCGGTGGAGTACTCGAAGGACCTGTTCTGCACGAGCTCGGCGTACAGACCGCCGTCGGCGGCCCGGTTGATGTCCTCGAAGAAGACGCCGTACATCGTGTCGTCGATCCGCGCGCCCTTGGCGGTGGGGTCGACGGTGATCGCGTAGTCGGTGACGTCCTCGGCGTGGGCGGGGGCGGGGATGGTTCCTGCCGCCACCAGGAGTGCGGTGGCGCTGAGACCGAGTCTCCAGCGGGTGCGTGACATGGATACTCCGCGGCTCTGTCGACGTGGGGTTCTACCGGAGTCGAGTTCGAAATATCGGACGCTGATCAGCACATCGAACGGCAAGATAGGGAGGGGGAATCCGAAGCGTCAACGGGTCGCGCGGTACCGAAAGTGTCGGAAGCGAGGGAGACATGGGCGGGTTCTGGCCAGTGCCGGACGTGCTGGCGTATCTGGCCGGGGACTGGCGGACCGAGCGGACCGTGCGGGATCTGGCGAGCGGGGCCGAGGGGGAGTTCTCCGGTGTCACCGCTTTCGGCCGGCTGGCGGGTGGCGGGCTGCTGTCGCAGGAATCGGGCACCTTCGTCTGGCAGGGCGTGCCGCGCCCCGCCGAGCGGACGCTCCGGTTCCTGCCGACCGCGACACCGGGTACGGCGGACGTCCGCTTCGCCGACGGCCGGCCCTTCCACGACCTGGACCTGAGCTCCGGCCGCCACGTCGCCGACCACCCGTGCGCGGCGGACCTCTACCGCGGCGAGTTCACCGCCCTGGACACGGACCACTGGCGCACGGTGTGGCGGGTCGGCGGCCCGGCGAAGGACTTGGTACTGACGACGGAGTACGCGCGGGTGGGCTGAGGTGGACGGCTGCGCGGGCGTGGGCTGAGCCGGATATCTACGCGGGCGTGAACTGAGCCGACCCAACCACCCTCGCCGGCCGAGCCGATTCACCACCCGCCCGCAGCCCGCCCCCGACCGCCTACGCCCGCGTCCGCTGAGTCGCGGCCGCCTCGAAGCGCAGGTTCCAGCGGCCGGCGCGGCCCGTCACCGAGATCGCCGACAGAGGGCGTACGTCGAGGTTCCAGTAGGTCGACGGGGGCGCCTTCAGGACGTAGACCAGCGCGGCCCGGACCACGGCCGGCTCCGCGACGGCGACGACCCGGCCGCCGTCCTCCACCGGCCGGGTGTCGAGCCACTCCCCCACCCGGGCGATGAACGCGAGCAGCGACTCACCGCCGTGCGGGGTCGCGCGCGGGTCGGCGAGCCAGGCGTCCACGGACTCCGGCTCGCGGGCCATCGCCTCGCCGAGGGTCAGCCCGCGCCAGCGCCCCATGTCACAGTCCCGCAGCGCGAGTTGGACGAGGGGTGAGTAGCCGAGGGCGTCCCCCGTGGCCCGGCTGCGGGGCGTGGGCGAGCAGTACCGCAGCTCGGCCGCCGCGAGCGGCAGCAGATCGGGTGCCACGGCCAGCACCTGGTCCCAGCCGGCCTGGTCGAGCGGACGGTCGTCCTCGAACCGCTCGGCGAGCAACGAGGAGCTGCGCGCGGCGGCGACGAACGTGACCCGAAGTTGCATGCGGCGATCGTGAGCCGCGAAAGTGCGCAGGTCAAGAGGTGTTACCGGGGATTTACCGTGGGTACGCGCGGGCTCACTGGTCGAAGCCCAGCACCATCCATCTCTCCGGCTCGGCCAGCGGCGCGAACCCGAGCTTCCCGTACACCCCGTGCGCGTCGAGGGTGGCGAGCGCGATCCGCCTCGGGCCGTACGGCCGCAGGTGCTCCCGTACCGCCCCGACGAGCGCCACGCCGATCCCCTTGCCGCGCACGGCACGGTCCACGTAGACATCGCAGAGCCAGGCGAAGGTGGCCATGTCGGTGACCACGCGCGCGTAGGCCACCTGCTCCCCCGAAGCCGTGTCGTACACCCCGAAGTTGAGCGACCCGGCGATCGCGCGGTCCTGCTTCTCCCGCGGTCGCCCGATCGCCCAGTACGCGTCGGTGGACAGCCAGTGGTGCACCCGGTCGGCGTCGAGACGCTCGGGGTCGGTGGAGATCTCGTAGCCCCCGGGGAGGGGCGGGGTGTCGGTCATGCCGGGAGATTCCCAGGTCAGGGCTGTCGGCGTCGAACGGTTTTCCGTGGGCGGAGGGCGTTGTCAGTGCCGGGTGCGAAGCTGTGGGCATGACGGGGATGACGACGACGGCCGCGGACTACACGTGGCTCAAGGAGCGGCGGTACGGACTCCTGATGGATGCGTACTGCCTCGCGCTGGTCCGGGACCTCACGCCCGAGGAGCTGCTGCGGGAGCTGGGAGCCGAGGGGCGGGAGCGGATCACCGGGGTGGACGGGCTGAGCGGGCCCTCGTACGAGGTCCACGACCACTCCCGGCAGTTCGTCGGAGCCACGGCGACGGGCGACTGGACGCTGATGGTCCAGTTCAACGGCTACCTCGGCATCACCGACACGGCCATGCTGCCGCTCTCTCGCGGCCGCCGGGTCGTCTCGCACTTCCTCAACGTCAACGCGGTGGACCGCTTCTGCTGGTACGAGGACGGCGATCTGCGGCTGCACTTCGAACCGCTCTTCGCCGACGAGCGCTACGGCAGCCACCCCGACGAACTCCTCACCGAGATGCGGGAGTCGGGCTTCGACCTCACCGAGCGCGAGGAGGACGGCGACCACGACGCCTACTACACGTCCCTGACCGGCGCCTCCTTCGCCCTCGCCCACCGCCTGACCGGCATACGCCTGACGCCCGAGCTGTTCGCCGACGCCGAGTTCCTGTGCGGGGTGGCGCCGGTGCCGCGCGGGGGCTAGAGCACCTCGTCGCAGGCCGTACGCAGCCGTCGTACGCCCTCCTGGATCTCCTGCGGACCCGCCACCGCCGCGAAGCTCAGCCGGAGGTGTCCGGCGGGCGGTTCGGCGCTGAAGTACGGGCGGCCCGGGGTAATCGCGACGCCCGCGCGGAGGGCGGCCGAGGTCAGGGCGGTCTCGTCCGTGCCGTCGGGCAGCCGCAGCCACAGGTGGTAGCCGCCGGACGGGATGTGCGGGAGGACCAGTTCGGGGAGGTCCAGCCGGAGTGCGGTGGTCATGGTGTCGCGGCGGGCCTTCAACTCCGCCGAGATCGACCGCAGATGGCGGGACCAGGCCGGGGAGCCGACGAGTTCCAGGGCCGCCTCCTGGAGCGGACGGGGGACGAAGAAGGTGTCGACGATCTGGATCGCGCGCAGCCGTTCCAGCACCGGGCCCCGTGCGGCGAGCGCGCTGACCCGGAAGCTCGGTGAGGTCGCCTTGGTCAGCGAGCTCACATGGACGACGACTCCGTCGGGGTCGTCGGCGGCCAGCGGGCGCGGCAGCGGGCCGGCGTCCTCGTGCACGAGCCGCCGTACGAAGTCGTCCTCGACGACGAACGCGCCGGCCTCGCGGGCGGTCCTCAGCACCTCGCCCCGGCGCTCGGGCGCCAGCACGGCTCCGGTCGGGTTCTGGAAGAGCGGCTGGCAGACGAACACCCGGGCACCGGTCGCCCGGAACGCGTCGGCGAGCAGATCCGGCTTCACCCCGTCCGGGTCCACCGGGACGGGGACGGGACGAAGGCCGGCGGAGCGCGCGATCGCCAGCATGCCGGGGTAGGTGGGCGACTCGACGAGCACGGGTGCGCCGGGCGGGGCCAGCGCCCGCAGGGCCGTCGTGAGCGCGGACTGGCCGCCCGCGGTGATCAGCACCTCCGCCGCGGTGACGGTTCCGCCGATGTTCCGCGCGAACCACTCGCGCAGTTCCGGCAGTCCCTCCGTGGGCGGTCGGCCCCAGGCGCCGGGGCGGCGGCCCGCGCGGGCCAGGGCCGCGGACATCGCGCGCTCGGGCTGGAGGGAGGGGTGCAGATAGCCGCCGTTGAACTCGATCACGCCGGGCGGCGGGGCGGCCAGCGACACCAGGACGCCGGACGCGTCGACCGAGCGCGGTACGAAGTCGGCGGCGCCGTCCGCGCTCAGCGCCACCTCCTGCCAGGAGGTGTCCCCGGCCGCGGTGACGGCGGTGCGGGCCTGTGCGCGGAAGGCGCCGGCGCCAGGGCGGGTCACGACGAGTCCCTCGGCGGCGAGCTGGGCCAGGGCGCGGGAGACGGTCACGGGACTGACCCGGAAGCGGTCGACGAGCGCCCGGCTCGACGGGAGCTTTCCTCCTGGAGAGTAGCGGTTCAGCTCTCGCCGCAGCTGTTCTGCCAGTTCGGTGACGCTGCTACGCTCTTGCATGAGAGCACAGAGTAGCGCTACCGCACCGACCGGGATAGCGGTCACCGGTCCGGAGACCTCTCCCACCACCCCGACCAGGACCTTCGGCACCGCCTTGGCCGCCCTCGGGGTCGCCGCCTTCTCCCTCACCTTCCCGGCCACCGCGTGGGGCCTGGAGGGCTTCGGGCCCTGGTCCCTCGTCGCGGTGCGGAGCGTCCTCGCGGCGCTGATCGCGGGTGGCTGCCTGGCGGCGCTGCGGGTGCCGCTGCCGAACCGCCGTCACTGGCCGGGGCTCGCGGTCGTCGGTGCCGGCGTGGTCGTCGGCTTTCCTCTCCTGACGACCCTGGCCCTCCAGACGTCGACCACCGCGCACGCCGCCGTCGTGGTCGGTCTGCTGCCCCTGACGACCGCGCTGCTGTCCGCCCTGCGCGTCGGCACCCGCCCCTCACGGACCTTCTGGACGGCCGCGCTCGCGGGCGCGGCCGCGGTGGTGGCCTTCACCGTGCAGCAGAGCGGCGGCGCCCTGACCACCGCCGACCTGTATCTCTTCGCCGCACTGCTGGTGTGCGCGGCCGGCTACACCGAGGGCGGCCGGCTGGCCCGGACCATGCCCGGCTGGCAGGTCATCGCCTGGGCGCTGGTGCTGTGCCTGCCGCTCAGCGTGCCCGCGGCGGCGCTCGCGCTGTCCCACGAGCCCGTGCACCTCACCGCGCACAGCGTGGCCGGGCTGCTGTGGGTGGCTGCGGGCTCGCAGTTCCTCGGCCTGGTGGTGTGGTACCGGGGGATGGCGGCGATCGGCATCCCCAAGGCCAGCCAGTTGCAGCTTGCCCAGCCCCTGCTCACACTGGTGTGGTCGGTGCTGCTGCTCGGCGAGCACCTGACGGTGGCCGCCCCGCTGACGGCCGCGGCGGTGCTGGTGTGCATCGCGGTCACCCAGCGGGCGCGGGGCTGAGCGATGCTGACGCGTCGGTTCCCAGTGGGCCTCCGCGCCGTAAAATCAGGCCACCGACCGGTCACTTGGTGAGGAGGCACCGCTGATGCGCGCAACCGTGGGCGACCAGCTTGTCCAGCACGGCAGGGTGGTCGGACAGCAGGACAAGGTCGGCGAGATCGTCGAGGTGATGGGTCAGGAGGGCAACCCCCCGTACCGCGTCCGCTTCGAGGACGGGCACGAGGGTGTGTGCTCACCGGGTCCCGACACCGAGATCAGGCACCGCTTCCAGCAGACAGGCCGGTGATCCCGCGCGGTGGTACCGCCCGCTGCTGATAGTGGTCGGCGACCACCCGCGCCATCGCCCCGATCGAGTCGGAGGCCACCTCGCGCGCGGCGAAGAAAACATGTCCGCGCACCTGCTTGTACTGGCGCGCGAGCGTGAGGTGCCGCGACAGCTCCGCCGGATCCTGCCAGGCCGCCGGCTGCGCCGGGTCCCCGGCCTTGTAGAGGGCCTCGCCCAGGTACAGCTTCGTCCTGCTCCCGCGCGCCTGCTCGGCCCACCAGGGCAGCAGCTTGGCGTAGTCGGCGGCGGAGAAGCCGATGTTCCAGTAGAGCTGCGGCACGAGATAGTCGATCCAGCCCTCGCGCAGCCACTTGCGGGTGTCCGCGCAGTTGTCGTCGTACGACTGCACACCCGCGCGCGTGTCCGAGCCGAGCGGGTCGGTGGCGAGGTTGCGCCACACCCCGAACGGGCTGATGCCGAACTGCGTGGTGGGCCGGATCCGCCTGATCGCCGCCGCCGTCTCCAGGACCAGTTTGTCGATGTTGTCCCGGCGCCAGTCGCCCCGGTTCGAGAAGTCGCCGCCGTAGCGGTCGTAGGCCGCGTCGTCGTCGAAGGTCTGGCCTGCCACCGGATACGGGTAGAAGTAGTCGTCGAAGTGGACCGCGTCCAAGGGGTACTTGCGCACCGCGTCGAGGATCGCCGTCTCCACGAAGGCGCGGACCTCGGGCAGGCCGGGGTTGTAGTAGAGCTTCCCGCCGTACGGCACCACCCAGTCCGGGTGCCTGCGGGCGGGGTGGGAGGCGACCAGCTTCGTCGGATCGCCGTGGTTGGCGATGCGGTACGGGTTGAACCAGGCGTGCAGTTGCAGGCCCCGCTTGTGCGCCTCGGTGACGGCGGTGCCGAGCGGGTCCCAGCCCGGGTTCTCGCCCTGCGTCCCGGTGAGGTACTGCGACCAGGGCTCATAGGGCGAGGGCCACAGGGCGTCCGCGGTGGGCCGTACCTGGAAGATCACCGTGTTCAGGCGGTCCGCGGCCGCCCGGTCGAGGTGGGCGATCAGCTCGGCCCGCTGCTGTGCGGCGGTCAGACCCGGCTTCGAGGGCCAGTCCCGGTTGGACACGGTGGCCAGCCACACGCCGCGCATCTCGGTCGGCGTCCACCAGTACCGCCGTGGTGCGGCCGCGGCTCCCGAGGCCGTCGTGAGGGTCGACAGCGCGGCCAGCGCGAAGGCCCGGCGCGACAGACGTCCCATGTGCACACTCCCCCAACACCATGGATCCGCTCGGTCGCGGATCGACTTCGGGCCCCAGAATGCCCGACGGATGACCGACCCCGACGATCGATCATCGATACTTGGGAGTAACGTGCTCGAACGGAGCAGGAACCGGACCACGGCCGACCTGCCACCAGGTGAAGATCAGCGAAAGGGACGAAGTGACGGACTTCCCGGCCGGAGACATCGCACGCGTCGGAGTGGTGGGCTGCGGCCAGATGGGGGCGGGCATCGCCGAGGTGTGCGCCCGCGCCGGTCTGGACGTGAAGGTCGCCGAGACCACCGGCGAGGCCCTGGAGATCGGCCGCACCCGGCTGTTCAACTCCCTCAGCAAGGCCGCCGAACGCGGCAAGATCAGCGCGGACGAGCTGGCCGCCACGCAGGCCCGGCTCTCCTTCACCACCGACCTCGGCGAGTTCGCGGACCGCGACCTGGTCATCGAGGCCGTCGTGGAGAACGAGCAGGTGAAGACCGAGATCTTCCAGGTGCTCGACCAGGTGGTGACCCGCCCGGACGCGATCCTGGCCTCCAACACCTCCTCCATCCCGCTGGTGAGGCTGGCCGTCGCCACCTCGCGGCCCGACCAGGTAGTCGGCATCCACTTCTTCAACCCGGCCCCGGTGCAGAAGCTCGTCGAGCTGATCCCGGCGCTCACCACCTCCGAGGGCACCCTGGCCCGCGCCCAGGCCTTCGCCGAGAAGCTGCTCGGCAAGCACGCGATCCGCGCCCAGGACCGCTCCGGCTTCGTGGTCAACGCGCTGCTGATCCCCTATCTCCTGTCCGCGATCCGGATGTTCGAGTCGGGCATCGCGAGCCGCGAGGACATCGACAACGGCATGGAACTCGGCTGCGCCCACCCGATGGGCCCGCTGAAGCTGTCCGACCTGATCGGCCTGGACACCGTCGCCTCGGTCGCCTTCAGCATGTACGAGGAGTACAAGGAGCCGCTGTACGCCGCTCCCCCGCTGCTCCAGCGCATGGTCGACGCGGGCCGGCTGGGCCGCAAGTCCGGCTCGGGCTTCTACACCTACGGCTGACCCGTACCCTCCACGGCCAACCGGCACCCTGTCCGTTCCAGGGTGCCGATGACACAGTGCTACGACCGCGGGCCCGGCTCTCTTCGGAGTGCCGGGCCCGTGTCATTCACACACCGTGTGCGCGCCGGGCCCGCATATGCCCCTCGCACACTCTCCCCACGTGCCCACCAGGCGAGTTGACTCTTCATGCGCATGCAAGGGATGTGACGACTACGGAAAGGAGCGGACCCGTGACCGCCGACCCGGAGCATCCCGTGGTCCATGGAGAACTCGCAGAGTTACGACGTCGCCTCGACGTCGCGTACGCACGTGTCGAGGGCGGCCTCGCCCTTCTCAGTCATCGTACGAAGGAGACGGACAAGGAGATCGACGATCTGAGCGCACGGATCATCGCCCTGGAGCACGCCCGGTGGCCGCTGCCCGCGGTCGCGGCGATCACCGCCGTGGGCGCGCTCGTCGTGGCGATCTGGCAGGCCCTCGGCCGCTGAGGCCTCGGGACAGCGGGGTGGGGGATCAGGGCAGGTCCTAGGTGTCCTGACCGAGCCTCAGATGGTGCAACAGCAGTAATGCGGCCGCCATGTTGGCGGCCGGGACCTCCCCACGGGCGACCATGTCGGGAACGAGTTTCAGGGGGACCCATTCCCGGCGGTCGGACTCGAAGTCGTCCACGGGGTGCCCGATGTACTCGCCCTCGTCGGCCCAGTAGATGTGGTGCCGGGCGTCGGTGAGCCCGTTGGAGGGCTCCACGCTCATCAGGTGCTGGAGCGGCCCCGGCCGCCAACCGGTCTCTTCCTCGAGCTCCCTGGCGGCCGCGACGGCGATGTCCTCGCCGTCCTCGACCACCCCCGCGGCGAGCTCCCAGCCCCAGCTGTCGGTGATGAAGCGGTGGCGCCACAGCAACAGGACCTCGTTGGCCTCGTTCACCACCGTGGCGACGGCGACCGGCCTCAGCCGTATCAGGAAGTGGTCGAGGTGCCGCCCGTCCGGTAGGGCGACATCGGCGAGATTGACGCTGAACCAGCGGTTTTCATACACAGTTTGTTCGTTCTGTTTCGTCCACTGCACGGTTCTGCCACCTTCCGTCGAGTAAGTGGCAATATCGCAGCAGGGACTGTGGGTGTCGGCGGTCGTGGGCCGCCCTACAGAGGCACGCGCAGTGCGCCGTCGATCAGTTCGGCTGCCTCGGCCGTGCCCGCGCAGCCGCTCCGCACGAGGTGCTCGCGCACCGCTCTGAGTCTGTCGCGCAGGCGCTGGGACTCCATTCCGCGCGCCTGTTCCGCCATCTGCACGGCGGTGGCCACCGCCTTGTCGGCGTTGCCCTGGCGCAGTTCGATCGTGCTGAGCATCGCGAGCCGGTGCACCCGGCCGCGGTCGTGCGCCGGGTTGTCGACGGCGGCCGCGGCGTGCGCGGCGGCGGCCGCGAGTTCGCCGAGGCTGAGGAGCGCCTCCGCCACCTGGACGTTGACGAGGCCGGGTTGGACATAGCCGGTCTCGTCGGGCTCGTATCCGCGCCGGATGCGTTCGGCGGCCTGCTCGGCCCGCCGGATGCAGGACAGCGCGGTCGTGCCGTCGCCGAGGTGGGCGTACGCCTTGGCCTGCATCGCGTAGAGGTCGCAGGCGAGCGCCGGGGTGATGTGCTTGCCGGCGGCCCTGAGCGCGGCCTCGGCGAAGGCGACGGCCTGGCGGTACTCCCGCATGAACAGGGACTGGTTGACGAGGAGCGCGATCACATAGGCGCCGAGTCCGCGGTCGCCGCTGGCCTTGGCGAGCCTGAGGGCCTGGTGGAAGTAGCGCTGGGCGAGGCCGTGCGCGTCGGAGTCGTAGGCGCAGATGCCGGCGACCGCGACCAACCCGCCGGTCGCCCGGTGCAGTTGGCGGCCCGTCTCGTCGGTGTAGCTGCCGCGCAGCAGCGGGGCGGCCTCGGCGTTGAGGAAGCCGACGATCCGGCTCCGGGTCGCCACCCCGCCGGCCTTGCGGTACATCTGCTCGTAGTGGGTGCGGGCCGCGCGCAGCATCTCGAGGTCGGAGCGGGTGACGCGGTGCCGGCCGCCGCGGGAGACGTCGACGTCCTCGGGCGGGTTCTCCCACTCCCACACGGGCATCACGGCGGGTGTGCCGGTGACCGCGGGGGCGCCCAGGATGTGCGGGCGCTGCTGCTCGTCGGAGCGCCACAGGGCGGTGGCCCGCTCGACGAAGCCGGACAGGGAGGTGCCGTGCGGGGCGGACGGTTCGCCGGGCACGCCGAGGCCGATGTCGTCGAGGGTGACGGGGCGCTGGAGCCGGCCGGCGAGCACCTCGCAGATCAGGTCGGGCACCTGGCCGCGCGGGCGCTGGCCCTTCAACCACCGGGCGACGGCGGTGTGTTCGTACCTGAGCGCGAGGCCGCGTGCCCTCCCGGCCTGGTTCACATGTGCGGCTAGCCCCGCGTGCGAGATCCCGGCTTCGTCGAGGATCGCGTCGAGCAGAGTGTTGGGCTGCATGGATGCCCCCCGGGTGCCTCGGTGCCGTCAGGTTAGTGGGTCCGCCTTCACACGGGGTGTGATCGGAGTACTCGAATCCGCAGGGTGTGCGCGCTGTTGCGGAGAGTGTCCGGCCGGTTGACTGAAATGCCTCGCAAGAGGCCTCGGCCGGGCCGCCGGCTCCCCCTCGTACAGTGCGGTGGCCTGGCCGGCGGCTGAACCGGTCAGAGGTGCGTTGTCGGCTGCGGGTGGATCGTGGCTGGTCGCGCAGTTCCCCGCGCCCCTTGAGTGGGATGCGGTTGACCCTCGTTCCTCAGGACGAGTAAGGCCACGTCGTCCTTCGGTGTGCCGGACGTGTGGTCCAGCAGTGCTGTGAAGACCCTGCCCAGTACGGCTTGAGGGGGCCTTCCCGCGGAGCCACCGAGCGCTTCACGCAAGGAGAAGAACCGGCCGCCGGTGTCCCTGGCGTCCTCCGCGCCGTCGGTGTGCAGGACCAGGGTCTCGCCCGGCAACAGGTGGCCGCAGTGCAGCCCCGATAAGTCGGTCGGCAGCGGGAACGGGCCGAGCGGCGGCAGGGGGTCCGCACAGGAGAAGGGCTCGACGACCGGGCCGCTCAGCAGATACGGCCACGGGTGACCGCAGTTGAGGGCGCGCAGTTCTCCGTCGCCGCTGATCTCCATGAGCAGCACGGTGACGAAGTCCTCCGTGACCGTGCCGTCGCGCTCCGCGCGGTCGCGGAGGTGGCGGGCGAGGGCGCGGTCCAGTCTGCGGAGCACTCCCCCGAGTTCGGGTTCGTCGTGGACGGCCTCGCGGAAGCTGCCGAGGACCGCGGCCGCCGTACCGATGGCGGCGAGGCCGTGGCCGCGGACGTCGCCCATGACGACCCTCACACCGTGTTCCGTGGCGACCGCCTCGTACAGGTCGCCGCCGATGGTGGCGCCCCGGTCGGCGGACAGTTGGGCGGCGGCGACGGACAGACCGTCGATGCGCGGGGGCAGCGGCCGCAGCAGCACGCTCTGGGCGGCGCCCGCGACCTGGCGGGCCTGCCGCAGTTCGCGCAGCAGGGCGCGCCGGACATGGATGATCAGACCGGTGCCGACGGCGAAGAACACGGCACTGGTGGCGACCCGCGCCCCGAGGCCGTCCTGCTGGGCCAGCGGACAGGTCAGCTTGTACGTGATCGCGACGGCGCCCCACATGGTGGGCAGCCCCAACGAGAGCACACGGCGCAACACTCCCCGCCGGGGAACCGCAGCCTTGAAGCACATCATGCCGATGGCCCCCCAACTAGGCCCTGCACACGCAATCGGACCGACCTCGAAAGGCCGGTCCGATTCTGTCGAGCGCATGGACCAGAAGGACCAGATCACCGGAAGAACTCACCCTATCGAGTGAGGTGACCAGATATGGGGGTGCCGGGGCGCAGCCCCGCACCCCCAGGGGCGCGGGGAACCGCGCGACCAGCCACGACGCAGCCGCAGCCGCCAGACTCCCGCAGCCCCCACGGCGCCTAGGCCCTCAGAACAGCCCCAGTCCGCTCCCCCGCAAGCGCAACCGCCGCATCCCGAGCCGCAGAAGCCTCATCCACGGTCAGAGTCCGATCACCGGCCCGGAACCGCAGCGCATACGCCAGCGACTTCTTCCCGTCCCCCAGCTGCTCCTCGTTCTCGTACACGTCGAACAGCCGGATCCCCTCAAGGAGTTCTCCCGCCCCCTCACGCAGCGCGGCCTCGACCTCGGCGTGCGGCACGAACTTGTCCACGACCAGCGCGACATCCTGCGTGGCCACCGGGAACGTGGAGATGCTCGGCGCCTGCGGGGTGTCGTCGCCGACCGCCTCCAGGACGTCCAGGTCCAGCTCCATCGCCGAGGTGCGCGCGGGCAGCCCGAACGCCTTCACGACCCGCGGGTGCAGTTCACCGGCGTGACCGACGACGGTGTCGCCGACCAGGAGCTCGGCGCACCGGCCCGGGTGCCACGGCCCGTACTGCCCGCCGCGGACGACCAGTTCGGCTCCGGCCTCACCGGCGACGACCCGCGCCGCCTCGACCGCGTCGGCCCAGTCGGCCGGACGGCCCTTGCCCCACCAGCCGGCCTGCTCCCGCGCCCCGGCGAGGACCACGGCCACGTGCCGGGGCTGCTCGGGCAGCGCGGCGTCCAGCTCGGCGATCTCGTCGTCGGTCGGGCGCCGGTCCACCGGCAGCACCGCGGCGACCCGCTGCTCCTCGCGGGGCAGGAAGACCAGCCCCGTCTCGAACAGCGCCAGATCGTGCGTGCCCCGCCCGTCGTTGCGCCGCAGCGCCCCGAACAGGCCCGGCAGCAGAGACGTACGGAGCGCGGGCTCCTCGTCGTTCAGCGGGTTGGTGAGCTTCACGACCCGGCGCTTCGGGTCGTCCGCGTCCAGCAGCAGCTGGTCGAAGACCTGCTGGCCGACGAAGGGGTAGTTCGGCGCCTCGACGTACCCGGCACCGGCCAGCACCCGGCCCACCCGGCGGTGCAGCCGCTGGCGCCGGGTCAGGCCGCGCCCCGCGGGGGGCCTCGGCAGGGTGGAGGGCAGGTTCTCGTAGCCCTCCAGTCGGATGACCTCTTCGGCCAGGTCGTTGATCTCCTGGAGGTCGGGACGCCAGGACGGCACGGTGACGATCAGCTCGTCCTGCCCGTACACGTCGCAGCCGACCTCCTGGAGACGCCGTACGACGGTCTCGCGGCCGTAGGAGACGCCCGCGACCTTGTCGGGGTGGTCCGCCGGCATGCTGATGGTGTGCGGGGCCGACGGGGTGACGACCTCGGTGACACCGGCCTCGGCGGTGCCGCCCGCGAGGAGGACCAGCAGGTCGACCGTGCGCTGTGCGGCGGCCGCGGCGGCCGCCGGGTCGACACCGCGCTCGAAGCGCCGGGACGCCTCGGAGGACAGCTTGTGGCGACGGGCCGTACGCGCGATGGAGACCGCGTCGAAGTGCGCGGCCTCGATGACGACGTCGGTCGTGCCTTCGGCCTCGGAGTGGTCGGCGATCTCGGTGTTCGCGCCACCCATGACACCCGCGAGGCCGATCGGGCCGCGCTCGTCGGTGATGACCAGGTCTTCGGCGTGCAGCTTCCGCTCGACGCCGTCGAGGGTCTTGATCTGCTCGCCCTCGGCCGCCCGGCGGACGCCGATGGTGCCCTGGACCAGGGAGCGGTCGTAGGCGTGCAGCGGCTGGCCGAGCTCCATCATCACGTAGTTGGTGACGTCGACGGCGAGCGAGATCGGGCGCATGCCGACCTTCTGGAGCCGGCGCTGGAGCCAGATCGGCGAGCGCGCCTCCGGGCTCAGACCGGTGACGGTGCGCGCGGTGAAGCGGTCGCAGCCGAGCGGGTCGGAGACCTCGACCGGGTAGCCGTAGGCGTTCGGACCCGGCACGTCGAGCAGCGCGGGGTCGCTCAGCGGCAGGCCGTAGGCGATGGCGGCCTCGCGGGCCACGCCCCGGATGGACAGGCAGTCGCCGCGGTTGGCGGTGACGGCGATGTCCAGGACCTCGTCGACCAGCTCCAGGAGCTCGATGGCGTCCTTGCCGACCTCGGTCTCCGGCGGCAGCACGATGATGCCGTGCGTGCCGTCGTCGCCCATGCCCAGCTCGTCGCTGGAGCAGATCATGCCGTGCGAGGTCCTGCCGTACGTCTTGCGCGCGGAGATCGAGAAGCCGCCGGGCAGCGTGGCGCCCGGGAGCACGACCACGACCTTGTCGCCGACGGAGAAGTTCCGGGCGCCGCAGACGATCTCCTGCGGCTCACCGGTGCCGTTGGCCTGGCCGACGTCGACCGTGCAGAAGCGGATCGGCTTCTTGAAGCCCTCCAGCTCCTCGATGGTCAGCACCTGGCCGACGACCAGGGGGCCCTTGAGGTCGGCGCCGAGGTGTTCGACGGTCTCGACCTCGAGCCCTGCGGAAACGAGCTTGGCCTGGACGTCACGGCCGGTTTCGGTCGCCGGCAGGTCGACGTACTCCCGCAGCCAAGAAAGCGGGACCCGCATCAGATCTCCATCCCGAACGGCCGGGTGAACCGGACGTCACCCTCGACCATGTCTCGCATGTCCTCGACGTTGTGGCGGAACATCAGCATCCGCTCGATGCCGAACCCGAAGGCGAAGCCGCTGTACTTCTCCGGGTCCACCCCGCAGGCGGTGAGCACCTTGGGGTTGACCATCCCGCAGCCGCCCAGCTCGATCCAGCCCTCGGAGGAGCAGGTACGGCAGGGGCGGTCGGGGTTGCCGACGGACTCGCCGCGGCAGACGTAGCACACCATGTCCATCTCGGCGGACGGCTCGGTGAAGGGGAAGAAGTTCGGCCGCAGCCGGGTCTTCATGCCCTCGCCGAACAGCGCCTGGACCATGTGGTCCAGGGTGCCCTTGAGGTCGGCCATGGTCAGGCCCTCGTCGACGGCCAGCAGCTCGACCTGGCGGAAGACCGGGGTGTGGGTGGCGTCCAGCTCGTCGGTGCGGTAGACGACACCGGGACAGATCACGTAGACCGGCAGCTCGCGCTGGAGCAGGGAGCGGATCTGCACGGGCGAGGTGTGGGTGCGCAGCACGACACCGGAGTCGGCGGTGCCGTCGGGACCCTGGACGAAGAAGGTGTCCTGCTCGCCGCGGGCCGGGTGGTCCGGGCCGATGTTGAGGGCGTCGAAGTTGAACCACTCGGCCTCGGCCTGCGGGCCCTCGGCGACCTCGTAGCCCATGGCCACGAAGACGTCCTCGATGCGCTCGGAGAGCGTGGTGAGGGGGTGGCGGGCGCCGGCCGGTACACGGTCGTAGGGCAGTGTGACGTCCACCGCCTCCTCGACCAGTACGCGCTGGTCCCGCTCGGCCTCCAGCTCGGCCTGACGGCCGGCGAGGGCCTTGTTCACCGCGCCCCGGGCCTGGCCGACGAGCTTGCCGGCGGCGGCCTTGGCGTGCGGGGGCAGGGCGCCGATCTCGCGGTTGGCGAGGGCCAGCGGGGAGGTTCCGCCGGTGTGGGCGACCTTGGCCTCCTGGAGCGCGTCGAGCGAGTCCGCGGCGGCGAAGGCGGCGAGCGCCTCGTCCCGCATGCGCTCGATCTCTTCCGGTTTCAAGGCCTCGACCTCTACAGGGTCGTACGACTTATTCGGTGCCGACATCTCTTCCCGTGCTTCCGGTTGGCTGGCTGAAGGTCCCCGTCACCGACTCGCGCCGTCTCTTTCCGAGGGGCCGTCCATGGGACACAAAGGTGCCAAAGGCCGAGTCTAACGGGGTGGAGGTATACGAATGCGCCCGCGGGCGGCTCGGGCGGATCTCAGCTGAGATAGGCCGGAGCGCTCACGGGCAACGTAAATCGGAACTCGGCGCCGCCCTCGGCGGCGCGGCCGACCGTGATGGTGCCGCCGTGGGCCTCGACGATGCCCTTGACGATGTACAGCCCGAGTCCGGTGCCACCGCGCTTGCTGCCCCGCCAGAAGCGGGTGAAGACGCGGTTCATGGACTCCTCCGGGATGCCGGGGCCCTCGTCGCTCACCGTGACCGACGTGCCGGTGTCCTCGCCCTCGCGGGGGGACGCCGTGGGCGTGATGTCAATCGTGACGGTTCCCTCGCCGTGCCGCACGGCATTTTCCAGCAGGTTGCTGAGCACCTGGTCGATCTTGTCCGGATCGGCCCACAGCGCGGGCAGCGGCTGCTCCAGGCGCAGCAGGAACCGGTCGGCGGCGAGGCCCGCGGCCACGTAGGCCTGGATGTGCCGTCCGACGGCGGCGCCGATGTCGACGGGCTGGCGTCTGACCTCGAGGCGCCCGGAGTCGATGCGGGAGATGTCGAGAAGCTCGGCGATGAGCCGGGTGACCCGGTCGGCGTCCGCGTCGACGGTCTCCAGCATCAGCCGCTTCTGGTCGTCGGTGAACCTCTCCCACTTGGCGAGGAGGGTCGCGGTGAAGCCCTTGACGGAGGTGAGCGGGGAGCGCAGCTCATGGGCCACGGTGGCGATCAGCTCGGCGTGGCTGCGCTCGGTACGGCGGCGGGCCTCGGTGTCCCGGAGGGTGACGACGACCCGGTGGACGGGTCCGGTGGGCTCGGTGCGCACGTACTGCGCGCAGACCAGGACCTCACGGCCGCCCGGGAGCAGCAGGTTCCGCTCGGGCTGCCCCCTGCGGATGGCGAGGCCGCCGTACGGATCGGTCAGCTGCCACCAGCGCCGCCCCTCCAGGTCCTCTAAAGGGAGGGCCTTCTCCAGCCGCTGTCCGAGGGCGTCCTCGGCGGGGAGGGCGGTGATGCGGGCCGCGGCGCCGTTGAAGCAGATCACCCGGCCCTGCTCGTCCGCGACCACGAGGCCGTCGGGCAGCTGGTCGGGGTCGATGCCGAGCCCGCCGGGGCCACCGGCACAGGCCTCGGACACGTCTGTCGCGTTCCTCGTGCCGACACTCATCCCCGCACCCCACCTCTCAGGCGTCTGAGGGGCCCCCGAGCTGGTCACCCTACTGGTTCTCGATGACGGAGCGGCACCCTCCCACGGCGCGCTGTGCACGGGCTGACGCATAGAGACATACGGCGGCCGCGGTGGCGAGGTTCAGGCTTTCGGCCTTCCCGTGGATCGGGACGCGCACCACGGCGTCCGCGAGTGCGCGGGTCTCCTCCGGGAGCCCCCAGGCCTCGTTGCCGAACACCCAGGCGGTCGGCCCGCCCATGGTGCCCCGGTCGAGCTCGTCGTCGAGGTCGTCGGTCCCGGCCCCGTCGGCGGCGAGGACGCGCACCCCGGCCTTCCTGAGTCCCTCGACGGCCTCTTCCACGGGCACGCCGACGGCGACCGGCAGATGGAAGAGGGAGCCCACGGAGGCGCGTACGGCCTTGGGGTTGTAGAGGTCGACGGAGGCGTCGGTCAGCACGACGGCCTCGGCACCGGCGGCGTCGGCGCAGCGCAGGACGGTGCCGGCGTTGCCGGGGTCGCGTACGTTCGCGAGCACGGCGACGAGTTTGGGGCGGGCGGCGAGGATCTCCTCGAAGGGCGTGTCCAGGAACCGGCAGACGCCGACGAGCCCCTGCGGGGTCACGGTCGTCGAGATGTCGGCGATGACGTCCTCGGAGGCGAGGTGCACCCGGGCCCCGACGGACCGGGCGTCGCCGATGATGTCGGCGTACCGCTCGGCCGCCTCCACGGTGGCGAACAGTTCCACCAGCCCGTGCCCCGCGGCCTCCCGCACGGCCTGCGGCCCCTCGGCCAGGAACAGCCGCTCCTTGCCCCGGAAGTTCCGCCTGGCGAGCCGCCGGGCGGCCGCGACACGGGCGGAACGGGGGGAGATCAGCTCGGGGGCAGCACTCATCGGACTCACTTTCACCATCTGTTCAACGCAACGGACCCGCAGGCAATAGCCCGCGGGTCCGTCTGTCACCTCGGCCTAGGCCCAGCGTGGCGTCAGGCCGCCTTGGGGGCGTTGACGTCGGCCGGGAGGGCCTTCTGCGCCACCTCGACCAGCGCGGCGAACGCGGTCGAGTCGTTGACGGCCAGCTCGGCCAGGATCTTGCGGTCGACCTCGATGTTCGCGGCCTTCAGACCCTGGATGAAGCGGTTGTAGGTGATGCCGTTGGCGCGGGCAGCGGCGTTGATGCGCTGGATCCACAGCTGGCGGAAGTCACCCTTGCGCTTCTTGCGGTCGTTGTAGTTGTAGACCAGCGAGTGGGTGACCTGCTCCTTGGCCTTGCGGTACAGGCGCGAACGCTGACCGCGGTAGCCGGAGGCCGCCTCGAGGATCGCCCGGCGCTTCTTGTGGGCGTTGACTGCCCGCTTGACGCGTGCCACTTGTTAACTCCTTGTAGCGGGGCCGTGGTTGGACTCACACGGCCCGGAAACGATTGGGTCCCGGTCTCGACGTACGGCGCTCACGAGGGGCGCCGGGTACGTCACTTGCCGAGAAGCTTCTTGATCTTCGCGGCGTCGCCCGGGGCCATCTCGGCGTTGCCGGTGAGGCGACGCGTCACACGGGACGACTTGTGCTCGAGCAGGTGGCGCTTGCCGGCGCGCTCACGGAGCACCTTGCCGGAGCCGGTGATCTTGAAGCGCTTGCTGGCACCGCTGTGCGACTTGTTCTTCGGCATAGCGCCGTTCTCTCCTCGTCGGTGGCGTTCCGGTGCCCGGTCGTGAAACCGGGCACGGTGGAACGTCGTGTTGTTTCGGTTACGTCGTCGGGGACTCGCGTCCCTTCGGATCACGCCTCGGCGGATGCCTCGGCAGGAGCCTCGACGTCGGCCGCGACCTCGTCGTGGTCGGACTCCGCGGCGTTCTGCGACTTGCCGGGGTTGGCCTTCGCGTCTGCCTTGCGGGCTTCCTGCGCCTGGCGGGCCTCGGCCATCGCCTCGGTCTTCTTCTTGTGCGGACCGAGAACCATGATCATGTTCCGGCCGTCCTGCTTCGGGTTCGACTCGACGAAACCGAGGTCCTGGACGTCCTCCGCGAGACGCTGCAGCAGTCGGTAGCCGAGTTCCGGCCGGGACTGCTCGCGACCACGGAACATGATCGTGATCTTGACCTTGTCGCCCTGCTTGAGGAACCGGACGACGTGACCCTTCTTGGTGTCATAGTCGTGCGGGTCGATCTTCGGCCGGAGCTTCATCTCCTTGATGACCGTGTGCGCCTGGTTCTTGCGCGCCTCACGGGCCTTCATGGCCGACTCGTACTTGAACTTCCCGTAGTCCATGAGCTTGCACACGGGCGGACGGGCGTTCGCCGCGACCTCGACCAGGTCCAGGTCGTACTCCTGCGCAAGCTCCAGTGCCTTGGCCAGGGGGACGATGCCCACCTGCTCGCCACTGGGACCGACAAGTCGCACCTCGGGAACGCGAATCCGGTCGTTGATGCGGGGCTCGGCGCTGATGGATCCTCCTCGGTTAGCACCACACGGCGGTCTGGCGGACAGCCGCGTTTGTCTCTGTTCGACAGACCTAACCGCGCCGAAGCACAAAAAATGCCCCGGACGATCACAGACGGGGCTCCAAAACACTGCCGGAGCACCGCCGCGATGCCGCGGGGCGCGCTTTCGGGCGACTCCATCGTCCGTACGGAACGATGGTGGCCGCCTGACCGGGGTGACCCGCCTCCCCGGAGGGCGGTCGGGTGGGAGATCGGAGCCTCCACTTGTGGGCCGGTCACACTTACACACAGGTGTGTCCGGCCGGTCGTCACACAAGGTTAGCAGCATCCAGGGGGTGGTGCGAACCGGCCTGCACCGGGCCCTATCGTGTGGGACATGAGTGACACCCCTCCCGCGTCCCCTGACTCCCCCGACTTCGACGAGATGACCCGCGACATCGCGGAGGTCCCCGCCGTCGAGGTGATCGTGACGGTCGCCGTCAACCTGATGAGCGCCGCCGCCGTGAAGCTCGGTCTGACCGAGGAGGGCGACAAGTACAAGGACCTGGACGAGGCCCGCAAGCTGGTGACGGCCCTGGCCGGTCTCCTGGACGCGTCCACGACGGAGATCAGCTCCTTCCACGCGGCCCCGCTGCGGGACGGCCTGAAGTCCCTCCAGCTGGCCTTCCGCGAGGCGTCCCTGGTCCCGGACGAGCCGGGCCAGGGCCCCGGCGAGAAGTACACCGGGCCGATCTACGGCTAGTTCACTCCCGTACGTACACGGCTAGTTCACTCCCGTACGTACAAGGGCTCGCCCGGAGGTGTGGCGTCGGCCGGCAGCAGTGCCAGGTCGAGGCCGCGCACCAGGCGGGCCCGCAGTGTCTCGTCGGCGGCGAGGCGCTCGGCGACGGCCCGCGCGGTCTCAGCCGGCGGGGTCCCGGCGTCCAGTACGAGGGCCAGGGTGCCGTCGGCCTGTCCGGGCCCGAGGTGGGCACGCAGGATGCCGGGCTCGGCGGCCACGGCGTCCCGTACGGCGCCGATCACGGCCGGATCGGCCAGCGGATCGGCGTTCGCCCGGCCCTCGGCCAGCGCGAGCAGCGCGGAACCGGTCAGCTCGAAGGGCACCGGACCGGCCAGATCGAGTACGACGGTGTCCGCCTTCTCGTGCGCGGCGGCCTGGAGCGCCTGGTGCAGGGGTACGGCGACGGGGCGGGCCTCGGGGTCCCAGCGGGCCAGCGAGTCGGTGGACGTGAAGGCGGGCAGCGCGGTCCGGGATCCGGCCTTGAGCGTCGGCACGGCCATGTCGCTGGTCTTCTCGCGGCGCAGGCCGTTCTCGTCCTCCTCGACCTCGCCGAGCACGGCCACCACGGGGACGAGCAGCCTGGCGTCCTTGAGCGCCGCGAGGACGGGGCTGAGGGCGGCGCGGTCCTCGGCCCAGGCCGCGAGCGCCGCGCTCAGCCGGGGGTCGGCGGAGCCGTCGTCGTCGGAGAAGCCGGGGTCGGGAATGTTCTTGTTCGCCACGGTCACCGACCCTATCGGGGGCTTGCGCTTGCGGTTGTGCGGCCCCGGAAACCCGCCCGTGACGACTTTCACCGGTTTCTCAGAATTCGCTGACACAGCTCTAACGTCCGCCTAACGGCCCGCACAGCCGGTGGTCGGAGCATCGGCGCCATGGATCCCTCCAGAGCCGTCAGTCGCCGTGTCCGCGGGTCCCGCAGGCCTTTGCTGTCCCTCGCGCTCGCCTCCGTCGCCGTCGTCGGCGTGACGGCCGGGGGGACGGTCTATGTGAAGGCGCAGGCGCACTCCGGGGGCGGGCCCGTATCGTCGGCCGCGACGCCGTCGGTCTCCCCGTCGTCGGCGACCACGACTCAGGAGGCGGCCGTGGCGGAGCCGGTGGTGGACTTCGACGAGCGGCTCGCGAGCGCCATGAGGTCGGTGAGCGTGACCGGCGCGGCGAAGGTGTCGGTGGCCGTGCTCGACATGGAGTCGGGCGACAGCGCGGTGCACGGCGAGGGCGCCTTCGACACGGCGAGCATCGTGAAGGTCGACATCCTGGCCACGCTGCTGCTCCAGCACCAAAAGGCGGGGACCTCGCTCACCGCGCAGGAGAAGGCGTACGCCACCAGGATGATCGAGAACAGCGACAACGCCTCGGCGTCGGCGCTGTGGGACGCGATCGGGAGGGCGACGGGGCTCGACGCGGCCAACGAGAAGTTCGGGCTCACCGGCACGGAGGGCGGCGACGGGGCGCTGTGGGGGCTCACGCAGACCACGGCGGCCGATCAACTCGCGCTGCTCCAGCAGGTGTTCGGGGACGACTCGGACTCGGAGCTGAGCGCGGCCTCGCGGTCGTATCTCCAGGGGTTGATGGGGCGGATCGAGGCGGATCAGCGGTGGGGGGTCTCCGCCGCGGCCGACGGCTCCGGGTGGGCGCTGAAGAACGGGTGGCTGCCGCGCAGCACGACCGGGCTGTGGGACATCAACAGCGTCGGGCGGGTGACGGTGGACGGGCACGCGTACCTGGTGGCCGTGCTGTCGAAGGGCAACGCGACGCAGGCGAAGGGGATTTCGCTGGTGGAGGCGGCGGCGAGTGCGGCCGTGTCGGTGTTCACGGGCACGGGCACGGATGCGGGGGCATCGACTGCGGCGGTCTCGAGCGGATCCACCTCGACTGCGGCCGTCTCGCACTGATCTACGTCGGCCGGACCGCTGGACTGGTCGCGCCCCCGCCTCGACTGCGGCCGTCTCGCACTGATCTGTGCCCGCTGGTCCGTTGGGCTGGTCGCGCCCGCGCCCGCGCGGCGGATCGGCTGATGCAGCTGCCCCTCGCCCTTGGGGGGCGTGTTGACCGGCCCTGGTTCAGAAGCTCTCGTGGGAGCGGCGGCGGCCGCGCCACAGGACCACCGCGGTGACCAGCAGGGCGACGCCGAAGCCGCCCGCCAGCGGGGCCGCCCAACTGGTCGTGTCGTCCTGTGACGTGGCGGTGTCGGGGCCCGAGCCGAAGTACTTCTCGCCGTAGGCGGCCGGCTCGAGGCCGCCGGGCCGCAGACGGGCCGCCGCCTTGAGCGCGGCCGCGGGGTCGACGAAGCCGAAGCCGCGGGAGTCGTCGCGGCCGCCGGCGGGGGCGTTGCGGGCCGTGTCCTCCAGGAGGCGCTTGATCTGGGCCGGCGTCAGGTCCGGGTGCGCGGCCTTGACCAGGGCGACCGCGCCCGAGACGAACGCGGAGGCGGCGCTGGTCCCCCAGCCCTCGTAGTACTTGTGGTCGGGATCGGCGATAACAACGTCGTCGCCGGGTGCGGCGACCGTGGCGTACCAGCGGCGGGTGGAGAAGGAGGCGCGGGTGCCGAACCGGTCGACGGCCGTGGCGGCGATGACGCCCGGGTAGGCCGCCGGGTAGGAGATGTGGTCGCCCTTCTCGCCGCCGTTGCCGGCCGAGGCGACGACCACGGCGCCCTTCCTGAGGGCGTACTGGACGGCGTCGTCCTCGCCGGCCTCGGGGTGCGCGGAGGCGGAGTCGTCGCCGAGGGAGAGGTTGATGACGTCGGCGCCGTGGTCGGCGGCCCAGCGGATGCCCTCGGCGAGGGCGTTGCCGCGGGTGTTGCGGGCCTTGGCACGGGCCGGGTCGTCGTCCTCCAGGATCACGCGGACCGGGAGGATCTTGGCCTCGGGGGCGATGCCCATGACGCCGTCGCCGCCCCCGACGCCGTGTCCGTGGCCGGCGATGATGCCGGCCATGGCGGTGCCGTGCCGGGCCCAGGACCGCTGTCCGCGGACGGCTCCGAAGCCGATCATGTCCTTGCCGGTGAGGACGTTGCCGACGAGGTCGGGGTGGTCGTTCTCGACGCCGGTGTCGAGGACGGCGACGGTGACGCCGGCGCCCTTGGTGGTCTGCCAGGCCTGCTGGGTGTGCATGGCGTCCAGGGCCCACTGCTTGGCGCGGATGCCGTCGGCGTGCGCGGCGGTGGGCGGGACGAGGGCGACGGAGGCGGCGAGGAGAACGCTCAGGAGGCCTGCTCTGCGGGTGGCGACGCTCATGAGGGCTGCTCCGAGGGCGAGGAGACGGTCTTGCGCAGACCGCGTTCTACGCGGTCGGCCAGTCCCTGGGCCTCGTTGCCGAGTCCGGCCTGGGCGGCGGGGCTGGTGTCGCCCGGCTCCATGGCCTTCTCGGCGGGCTCCGGGGTGTCGACGGTACGGCCGTCCGCCCAGCCGGAGACGGCGTAGGCGACGACCGGGGCGTCGGTGAGGACGGAGATCGTCCAGGAGGCCCGCTGCTGGGCGCCGAAGCCGGCGGCGAGGGTGTTCTTCGCGGCGTACGGCAGGGGCATCAGGTCGGTGCGGGTGTCCAGGCCCTGTTGGGTGAAGCGGGCGTCGAGCTGGCGCATGGCGGGGGCGTCGGCGTCGGTGAACAGGAGGCCGACGGTGGTGACGTAGCTCTGGGTGGCGTCCGTGTAGGTGGCGCGCAGCAGGCGTTCGCAGCCGACGGGGGCGAGGGCCTTGCGCAGCAGGGGGTCGAAGGCGCCGGTGCAGCCGCTGTCCGGGGCGACGGCGATCCGCGTCCACGTACGGTCGGCTCCGCCGGGGCCGGCGCCCTGGCCGTCCACGGTCGGCGGGAACAGCTGGTCCACGGGCACGCTGTGCCAGAGCCGGCCGGCCTGCGCGAAGCGGTCGCTCCCGCCGTCCTCGCCGGATCCTCCGGTCAGCCAACTCCCGGTCACGGCACCGCCGATGAGCCCGAGACCGAGCACGACGCACCCGGCCACGGCGGCGAACCTGGGCGGAATCCGCACCCCCCAGGACCGCTCCTTGTACCCCACCTCGGGCTCCCCGAACGACACAACAGGCCGCCCGCTGCCGGAAGTTCCGGCCTGCGGGGGGAGGGAGGCGCTCCAGGAGAGAGCGGGGTCGGGCGAGAGGGACGCGGTACGTGAGGCCGCCGGGGTGGCGGGGGGTTCGGCGGGGGCCGGAGGCGTGGAGGGCATGGGGGCGGGGCGCGGTGGGGCGGCCGGGGGCGGCGGCACGCGCATGCCACCCGTGGCCGACACGTCCCGCCCGAGGCGAGGTGGAAAGCCGGGACGCCCGGCCCCACCGGAACGCACACCGCTCTGCGGGGCCGCGGGCTCGGCCGACCCGGCGGAACGGCTCGAGTCGGAACCGGCACGGCCGGGGTCGCCCGCGGGACGACCGGGCGCGAAGCCTGTGCGGTTCGCATCGCCCGCGGGGCCGGCGGGAGCGGAACCGGCACGGCCGGGGTCGCCCGCGGGACGGCCAGGCGCGGAGCCGGCACGGTTCGCATCGGCCGTGGGACGGCCGGGGACGGTTCCACCCGGGTCGGCGGCAGATGGGCGGCCCGGCGCGGAGCCTGGGCGGCGGGCGTCGGGCGTCGGCTGTGCGGAGTCGGGGCGGGTCCCGGGCATGGGCGGTATCGCGGGGCCGTCTGAGGTGGTCCGGGATCCGGGGGCCGTGGACGGCGAGCCCGTACGGCCCTCACCGGGCTCCCGGCCGGGCGGTACCGGCCGCATCCGAAACGTCGTCTCGGAGGCGGTCTCGGCGGGGGCACCAGGACGGCGTGGCGGTACGGAGGGTCGAGAACTCGGCCGGGGCGGCACGACACCGGACGCCGACGAACCGGCGCCGGACTCGGGCGGCATCGGGCCGGGATCGGCCGCCGCCCCCGAGCGCGTGGAGCGGGGCTCGGTGCCGGGCGTCGAGCGATCGGCGGCCGGCTGTCCGCCGCCGGTGCCGGGCGCCGGGGGCGCGTCCGGGAAGCGGGCCGAGGCCGGGGGTGGTGGAAGGGGGCTGTCGGAGAACAGTGCTCCCGGCTTCGCCGAGCCGGGGCGGTAGGGGCTCTGGGAGCCGGACACGGGCCGGGCGTCGGTGCCGGTGCCGGCGCCGTTACCGGTCGTCGTCGCGCCCGCGTCCGCGTCGTTCGGCGTGCGTATCGGGGGTCGCCCCGCGGGGTTCGGCACCGAGGCCCGCTCCCCGTTCGGCGAGTCGCCCGCCGGGCCGGCCTCCCGCCGATCCGAACCGCCGGACCCGGAGCCGCCGCTCTCACCGGACCCCTGCCAGTCGAACCCGCCGAACACCGGTCGGCCAGACGTACCCGCGCCGCCCCGTCGACCCCGCTCACCGAAGGCCTGCCATTCCGTGTCATCCGTCACACGGGCACCTGGAGCCACGGATTCCCGCCCCGCCTCCTCGGACGACCGGGACGACTGCGACGGGCCGGACCCGGACTCGCCCGCTCCCACCGTCGGCGGCTGAGCCGGCCGTGGAGGAATCGAGGCGCGGCGTGCGTCCGTACTCATGCACCCCCCGTTTCCTCATGTCCGGGCCGTTCGGTCGTGCGCGCGCCCCACGGCGGTGTCATCGGTGCGGAAGACGGCCGTCCGGGCAGGCATACCCGCACGGGAGGTCCGGCATCCCGGCGCGGCGGCGCCGGGAGGGCGAACAGCCCTGCGTGCGTGCGCGTCACTCTACGGGTTGTCGCGGGCCGATCGGGAACCAGTCCGGCAGGCCGGGGGCATCTGCCCGGAACGTCCCCCTACCCTGCGGTAATCCTGTCTGGCAGGCTTCGTTCATGACTGCGCGCGCCGCCGACCGGGCCCGTTACGACCGGGCCACCGCCCATCTCGAGGCCCCCCTCGCAATCGTGGACCTGGACGCCTTCGACGCCAACGCGGACGATCTCGTCCGCCGGGCGGCGGGCAAACCGATCCGCGTCGCCAGCAAGTCCGTGCGGTGCCGGGCCCTGCTCGAACGGGTCCTGGCGAAGGACGGGTTCGCGGGAATCATGTCCTTCACCCTCGCCGAGTCCCTGTGGCTGGCCCGGAGCGGCTTCGACGACGTCCTGCTCGCCTACCCCTCGGCCGACCGCGCCGGTTACGCCGAACTCGCCGCGGATCCCAAGCTCGCCGCCGCCGTGACGGTGATGGTCGACGACCCGTCGCAGCTCGCCTTCATCGACGAGGCCAGGGCCGGCGGCACCGAAGTCATCCGGGTCTGCCTGGAGTTGGACACCTCGCTGAAGCTCCTCGGCGGCAAGGTCCGGGTCGGCGCCCGGCGTTCACCGCTGCACTCCCCCGCCCAGGTCGCCGACATGGCCCGCGCGGTGGCCCGGCGCCCCGGGTTCAAGGTCGTCGGGATCATGGCCTACGAGGGGCACATCGCCGGTGTCGGGGACGCGGTCGCCGGGCGGCCGTTGCGTTCCCGGGCGGTACGGCTGATGCAGGCCACCGCCCGCAAGGAGCTCTCCGAGCGGCGGGCCGCCGTGGTGCGCGCGGTGCGGGCCGTCGTACCGGATCTGGAGTTCGTCAACGGCGGTGGCACCGGCAGTGTGCAGCACACCGCGGCGGAGGACGCCGTCACGGAGATCGGGGCCGGGTCGGGGCTGTACGTGCCGCGGCTCTTCGACAACTACACGTCCTTCAGCGGCCGTCCGGCGGCCCTGTTCGCCCAGCCCGTGGTGCGCCGGCCGGGCGTGGGCGTGGTGACCGTCCTCGGCGGTGGATACCCGGCCTCGGGCGCGGCCGGACCCGACCGGCTGCCGGTGCCCTATCTGCCGGAGGGCCTGAAGTACGACCCCCAGGAGGGCCCCGGCGAGGTGCAGACCCCGCTGCTCGGCTCCCCCGCCGACGACCTGCTGATCGGCGACAAGGTGTGGTTCCGGCACGCCAAGGCCGGTGAGCTGTGCGAGCGGTTCGAGTTGCTGCGGCTGATCGAGGGGGACGCGGTGACGGCGACCGTCCCGACGTACCGCGGGGAAGGCCACACGTTCCTGTAGGTCAGCGGTCCAGGGACCGGATCCCGCGGGTGATCCGGTCCATGTCGGCGAGCGGCGGGCCGTCCGGGCCCGCGTCGAAGGCGAAGCGGACGACGACGACGGCGGCGCCCGGCGGGTCGTCGTCGCCCCGGGGCCCGAAGGCCAGCGACTGGACGTAGCCTCCCGGGCCCTCGGCGGTCCGCACCCGCCAGCGCACCAGGTACCCGGCGCGTCCGGCGACGGCGACGCGCTCGGACCTGACGACCAGGTGGCTGCGGATGCCGGTGTAGGAACTGCCCGCGGCCTGCGGAATGTCCTTCTCGGCGAGAGCGGCCGGGGACCCCCCGGGGTGCTCGGGCAGGGTGCGTGTGAAGACCCTGCCGCCCTCGGTGGTCATCACCAGGTTGTCCCGGGTGACGTATCTCGCCGGTGCCCAGCCGTCGGGCAACGGCAGGCTGATGCCGTCGAGTTCGTCGACCATGCGGGACGGAGCCGGAGCGGTCGAGCCGGCCGGAGCGGTCGAGGTGGGCGGCGTCCGGGGCGGGGCCGAGATCTCCGGTGCCGTGTCCGCCACCACGTCGTCCCCGTCGCCCCGGGCGAGGGCGAACCCTCCGCTGACGATCGCGGCGACGAGGACGCCCCCGGAGATCGTGAGCGCGATGCCCTTGGCGCGTCCCGAGGCCCGGCCGGCCGGTCGGGGCGGGCCGGGGGCCTCGGGAGCGCGCCGGTGGTCCGTCCAGGCCGTCCCGTCCCACCAGCGCTCCTCCTGCGGAGCGTCGGGGTCCGGGTACCAGCCGGGCGGGAGCGTCCTGCTCATGGGGGCACTGTAGGACGAGACCTAGAGCGGCGTGACGTACGCCCCCGAGATGCCGCCGTCGACGAGGAAGTCGCTGGCGTTGACGAAGGAGGAGTCGTCGCTGGCCAGGAAGGCGACGGCGGCGGCGATCTCCTCGGCCTCGGCGAACCGGCCGACCGGAATGTGCACCAGGCGGCGGGCGGCCCGCTCCGGGTCCTTGGCGAACAGCTCCTGGAGGAGCGGGGTGTTGACCGGGCCGGGGCACAGGGCGTTGACCCGGATGCCCTCCCGCGCGAACTGCACGCCCAGTTCCCGGGACATGGCCAGCACCCCGCCCTTGGAGGCGGTGTAGGAGATCTGGGAGGTGGCCGCGCCCATCCGCGCCACGAAGGACGCCGTGTTGATGATGGAGCCCTTGCCCTGCTGCCGCATGTAGGGGATCGCGGCCTTGCAGCACAGGTAGACGGAGGTCAGGTTGACCTCCTGGACCCGCTTCCAGGCCTCCAGGCCGGTCTCCAGGATCGAGTCGTCGTCGGGCGGGGAGATGCCCGCGTTGTTGAAGGCCACGTCGACACTGCCGTAGGTGTCGTAGGCCGTCCTGAACAGCGCCTCGACCTGCTCCTGGTCGGTGACGTCGACCTTGACGAAGAGCCCGCCGACCTCCTCGGCGGCGGCCTTGCCGCGGGTCTCGTCCACGTCGGCGCAGACCACGTGCGCGCCCTCGGAGGCGAGCCTGCGGGCGGTGGCGAGGCCGATGCCGCTGCCGGCTCCGGTGATGACGGCCGTACGGCCGACCAGGCGACGGCAGATGTTTTCCTGGGCAGTCACTGTGCGGGGCCCTCCGTGCTGATGAAGACGTTCTTGGTTTCGGTGAAGGCGGTCAGGGCGTCCGGGCCGAGCTCGCGGCCGAGTCCGGACTGCTTGTAGCCGCCGAAGGGGGTCCAGTAGCGGACGCTGGAATGGGAGTTGACGGACAGGTTGCCGGCCCGGACGGCCTGGGAGACGCGCAGGGCCCGGCCGACGTCGCGGGTCCAGATGGAGCCGGAGAGGCCGTAGGGGGTGCCGTTGGCGAGGCGGATCGCGTCCTGCTCGTCGGTGAAGGGCAGCAGGACGGCGACGGGGCCGAAGATCTCCTCGCAGGCGGCGGCCGAGTCGGGGCTCTCCCCGGTGAGGACGGTGGGCGGGAACCAGAAGCCCGGGCCCTCGGGTGCGCTGCCGCGCAGGGCCGGGGCGCCGTCCGGTACGAAGCCGCGGACCCGGTCGAGCTGCTGCCGGGAGATCAGCGGGCCCATCTGGGTCTTCTCGTCGGCCGGGTCGCCCACCACCACGGCGGACAGCGCCTCGGCGAGAAGCTCGCGGACCTCGTCGTGGACGGACTCCTGGACCAGGATCCGGGTGCGGGCGCAGCAGTCCTGGCCGGAGTTGTCGAGGAAGGAGAAGGGGTCGACGGCGGTCTTGAGGTCGGCGTCGGCGAAGACGATGTTGGGGCTCTTGCCGCCGAGTTCGAGGGTGACGGGCTTGACCTGCTCGGCACCGAGAGCCGCGACGCGCGTCCCGGTGCGGGTGGAGCCGGTGAAGACGATCTTGGCGACTCCGGGGTGCCGGACCAGGGCGTCGCCGGTGATGTCGCCGCGTCCGGGCAGGACCTGGAAGAGGTGCTCCGGGAGCCCTGCCTCCAGGGCGAGTTCGGCCAGGCGCAGCGCGGTGAGCGGGGTGGTCTCGGCGGGCTTGAGGATGACGGCGTTGCCGGCCGCGAGGGCGGGGGCGGTGCCCCAGGCGGCGATCGGCAGGGGGAAGTTCCAGGGCGCGATCACGCCGACGACGCCGAGCGGTTCGAGGATGGTGACGTTCAGGCCGCCGGGCACCGGGATCTGCCGGCCGGTGAGCCGCTCCACTCCCCCGGCCGCGTAGTCCAGCAGGTCACGGACGTTGCCGGCCTCCCAGCGGGCGTTGCCGATGAGGTGGCCGGCCTCCCGGACCTCCAGGCGGGCCAGCTCCTCCAGGTGGTCGTCGACCGTGGCCGCGAAGCGGCGCAGCAGCCGGGCGCGGTCCGCGGGGGCCAGGGCGGCCCAGGTCCGCTGCGCCCTGGCGGCCCGGGTGACGGCGGTGTCGACGTCGGCCGGACCCGCCCCGGCGACGGCGGCGACGACCTCCTCGGTCGCGGGGTTCAGCACGTCCAGAAGGTGCTCGGAAGACAAGAAGGACCTCACAGGCGTTCGAAGGAGCGGCGCAGCTCCCAGTCGGTCACGGCCGCGTCGAAGGCCTCCAGCTCGACGCGGGCCATGTTGCGGTAGTGCGCGACGACCTCGTCGCCGAAGGCGGCCTGGGCGATCGGGCTGTTCTCCCACAGCTCGGCGGCCTCGCGCAGGGTGGTCGGGACGTGGGCGTACTCGCCGGTGTAGGCGTTGCCGGTGCAGACCTCGGGCAGCTCCAGCTTCTGCTCGATGCCGTACAGGCCGGCCGCGACGAGCCCGGCGACCGCGAGGTGCGGGTTGACGTCCCCGCCGGGCAGCCGGTTCTCGAAGCGCATCGAGCGGCCGTGGCCGACGACCCGCAGCGCGCAGGTGCGGTTGTCGTGGCCCCAGGCGACGGCCGTGGGGGCGAAGGAGCCCGGCTGGAACCGCTTGTAGGAGTTGATGTTGGGGGCGTAGAGCAGCGAGAAGTCCCGCAGGGCCGCGAGCTGTCCGGCGAGGAAGTACCGCATCACGTCGGACATGCCGTCCGGGCCCGCCATCGCGTTGTTGCCGGCCGCGTCGGCGAGCGAGAGGTGGATGTGGCAGGAGTTGCCCTCGCGCTCGTTGTACTTGGCCATGAAGGTCAGCGAGACGCCCTCCTGGGCGGCGATCTCCTTGGCGCCGGTCTTGTAGATCGCGTGCTGGTCGCAGGTGGTCAGGGCCTCGTCGTAGCGGAAGGCGATCTCGTGCTGGCCGGGGTTGCACTCGCCCTTGGCGGACTCCACGGTGAGCCCGGCGGCGGCCATCTCGTTGCGGATCCGGCGCAGCAGTGGCTCGATGCGGCCGGTGCCGAGCACCGAGTAGTCGATGTTGTACTGGTTCGCCGGGGTGAGGCCCCGGTAGTTGGCGTCCCAGGCCTGCTCGTAGGTGTCCTTGAAGACGATGAACTCCAGCTCGGTGCCGACCTGGGCGGTGAAGCCGTGCTCGGCGAGCCGCTCCAGCTGGCGGCGCAGGATCTGCCGGGGCGCGGCGACGACCGGCGAGCCGTCCTCCCAGGCGAGGTCGGCGATCAGCATGGCCGTACCGGCGTTCCACGGGACGCGGCGCAGGGTGCGCAGGTCGGGGTGCATGGCGAAGTCGCCGTAGCCGCGGTCCCAGGAGGACATCGCGTAGCCGTCCACGGTGTTCATCTCGGTGTCGACGGCCAGCAGGTAGTTGCAGCCCTCTGTGCCGTGGTGGAGTACCTCGTCGAGGAAGAAGCGGGCGGCGAACCGCTTGCCCTGGAGCCGGCCCTGCATGTCCGGGAAGGCCAGGACGACGGTGTCGATCTCGCCGCTCGCGACGAGGGCGTGCAGCTCCTCGACGCTCAGCGGGGGTGTGCGGTCTGCCACGGGAGAGCTCCTTCGGCGCTTGCGCGTTTCTTCGACCGGGCCGGGAGCCCTAAGGTATTGCTGAGAACCATTGCTTGGGAAGGGGGCACGGCCATATGTCGGTGGACGCTGACGGCGGGCCGGACGACCGGTTGAACCCGGTGCTGCGTCCGGTCAGGGCGGGCAACGGCTTCGAGGAGGCGCTGGAGCAGATCCTCCAGGTCGTGCGGCTCGGGCTGGTGCCGGGGGGCGAGCGGCTGCCGGCCGAGCGGGAACTCGCGGAGCGGCTCGGGATCAGCCGGGTGACGCTGCGCGAGGTCCTGAAGGTGCTCCAGGACCAGGGCCTGGTGGAGTCGCGGCGCGGGCGGTACGGCGGCACCTTCGTGCTGCCCCGCACACCGGACGCGGGCGGCGAGGAGGAACTGCGGCGCCGGATAGCCGAGTCGGACATCGAGGACGTGCTGCGCTTCCGGGAGGTGCTGGAGGTGGGTGCGGCGGGGCTCTGCGCGACGCACGGACTCACCGACGAGCAGGCGCGCCGGCTGCGGGAGGCGCTGGCGGCCACGCAGGAGGCCCCGCTGACCGACTACCGCCGCCTGGACACGCTGCTGCACCTGACCCTGGCGGAGCTGTGCGGCTCACCGACGCTCACCGCCCAGTACGCGGCGGTACGCGCCTCGGTGAACGACCTCCTGGACTGCATCCCGCTCCTGGTCCGCAACCTGGAGCACTCCCAGCGCCAGCACGCGGCACTGGTGGAGGCGGTCCTGGACGGCGACGCCGACGGGGCACGGGAGATGATGCGGGAGCACTGCTCGGGCACGGCGGCCCTGCTGCGGGGCTTTTTGGCGTGACCTTGCGGCGGCACCTGCGGGGCTGCCCGGCATGCCCTCGCCGCGGCACCCCGGGGGGGGGATTCCTGGCGCGGCCTCGCCTGAGCACCCTGCGGGGATTCCCGGCGTGACCTTGCTTCCGGCCACCCCAAGGCACAAAGGTATGCCTGTGGGCCATTGCAAGGCTGGGAGGACCGAGTGACGACCGTACGACCGCTGATCGGCGTCAGCACCTATCTGGAGGCCGGGACGCGCTGGGGTCTGTGGGAACTGGAGGCGGCGCTGCTGCCGGCCGGGTATCCGCGGCTCGTCCAGCGTGCGGGCGGCCTGGCCGCGATGCTCCCGCCGGACGCCCCCGAGCACGCGGCGGCGACGGTGGCCCGCCTGGACGGTCTGGTCATCGCGGGCGGCCCGGACGTGGAGCCGCTCCACTACGGCGCCACCCCGGACCCCCGCACGGGACCCCCCGCCCGCGCCCGGGACGCCTGGGAACTGGCCCTGATCAAGGCGGCGTTGGCGGCCCAGGTCCCGCTGCTGGGCATCTGCCGGGGCATGCAGCTCCTGAACGTCGCCCTCGGCGGCACCCTCACCCAGCACATCGACGGCCATGCCGAGGTGCCGGGCGTCTTCGGCCGGCACACCGTCAAGCCCGTACCGGACACGCTGTACGGCGGCATCGCCCCGGAGGAGACCGCCGTACCCACGTTCCACCACCAGGCGGTGGACCGCCTGGGACAGGACCTGCTGGTGTCGGCCCACGCGGCGGACGGCACGGTGGAGGCCGTCGAACTCCCCGGCCCGTCCTGGGTGTTGGGGGTGCAGTGGCATCCGGAGATGGGCGAGGACCTGCGGGTGATGCGGGCCCTGGTGGAGGCCGCCGCCCGGTCCTAGGCGTGCGTCGGCGGCAGCCTAGGCCCGCGTCAGCGACAGCAGGTCCCTCGCCGGGCCCACCGGGCGGTGACCCGTGGGCCAGACGGCCCGCAGGTCCCGGGCCAGCGAGACGCCCGCCACGGGGACCGCGACCAGCCGCCGCATCGCGAGTTCCTCGCCCACGGCGAGTTCGCTGAGCACCGCAGGCCCCGCCCCGCTCACCGCCGCCGCCTTCACCGCGGTGGTGGACGAGAGTTCGATGAGCGGGCGGGCCAGGCCGCCCAGGGCCGCGTCCAGGACCTGGCGGGTGCCGGAGCCCTTCTCGCGGAGGATCAGCGGGGTCGCGGCCAGCTCACCGGCCTCCAGCGGGCGCCGGCGGCGGGCCCACGCATGTGCCGGGGCCGTCACCACGATCAGGTGGTCGTGGGCTATCACCACCGAGTCCAGGCCGGAAGGCACCGTCAGGCCCTCCACGAAGCCGAGGTCCGCCTCGTCCGACAGCAACCGCTCCGCCACCGTCGCCGAGTTCCCGGCGTGCAGCGACACCGCCGTGTCCGGACGCCCGGCGCGCAGCGCGAGGAGCCAGCCCGGCAGCAGGTACTCCGCGATCGTCATGCTCGCCGCCACCCGCAGCCGGGAGTCCCGCCGCACCCGCAGCGCCTGCGCCCCCGCGTCGAAGGCCTCCGCCGCCTCCACGATCCGCCGCGCCCAGTCCGTCACCAGCGCCCCGGCGTCCGTGAGCCGGGAGCCCCGGGGCGACCGGTCGACCAGGGCCACCCCCAACTGCCGTTCCATGGAGCGGATCCGGCTGCTCGCCGCCGGCTGCGTGATGCCCAGCTCCCGCGCCGCCCCGCCGAGACTCCCCAGCCGCGCCACGGCCAACAGCAGCTCCAGCGCGCCGAGATCAGGCACCCGGTGCGCCAGCATCCCGCCCACCTCCAGCCTCAGCCCCTCGTCACCGCTCATAAAGACAGCTTATGCCCTCATAGAGCCATACTCCCTGGTGGCGCCCCTTCCCCGGCGGGACCGTGGAGACATGGTCACCGCCGTCCGTCACCTCGGGCCGAACTGGTACGCCTGCGTCATGGGCACCGCGATCGTCGCCACCGCCGGCTCCGCGCTCCCCGTGCACCTCCCCGGCCTGCGCACGATCTGCGCCGCCGTCTGGCTGCTGTCCCTGGCCCTGCTGCTCGCCCTCCTCGGCGCCCGCGCCCTGCACTGGCGCCACCACGCCGACCAGGCCCGCGCCCACCTCCTCGACCCCGCCACGGCCCCCTTCTACGGCTGCCTCGCGATGGCCCTGCTCGCGGTCGGCGGCGGTGCCCTCACCGTCGGCCGGTACTGGATCGGGACGACAGCCGCGGTCGCGCTGGACGCCGTGCTGTTCACCGCCGGTACGGCCGTGGGGCTCGCGGCCGCTCTCGTCGTGCCGTACCTCATGGCCGTACGGCAGAAGGCGGACCCGCGAGAGGCCACTCCCGTGTGGTTGCTGCCGCTCGTCGCGCCCATGGTGTCCGCCGCGCTCGGGCCGCTCCTGGTGCCGCACCTGCCGGCCGGGCAGCCGCGCGAGACCCTGCTCCTCGCCTGCTTCGCGATGTTCGGGCTCAGTCTTCTCGCGACCCTGCTCATGCTGCCGCTCGTCTTCGCCCGGATCGTCACCGGCGGCCCGCTCCCCCTCGCGCTCACCCCGACGCTCTTCCTGGTCCTCGGTCCGCTCGGCCAGTCCACCACCGCCGTGGGCAAGTTCGCGGACGTGGCCCCCGGTGTCGTACCGGCGCCCTACAGCCAGGGCTTCGGCGTCCTCGCGGTCCTGTACGGCGTCCCGGTCATGGGGTTCGCCCTGCTGTGGCTCGGGCTCGCCACCGCGCACGTCGTGCGGGCGCGAAGGCACGGGATGCGGTTCTCGATGACCTGGTGGGCGTTCACCTTCCCGGTGGGCACCTGCGTCACGGGCGCCGAGGCGCTCGCCCGGCACACCGGACTCGCCGTCTACGACGGCCTGGCGATCGGGCTGTACGGCGTCCTCGTGGCCGCCTGGGGCACGGCCGCCCTGCACACCGCGCGGGGCCTGCTCAGCGGAGCGCTGCTCGCAGGGCCTCGCCCAGCGCCCGTGGTGCTTCGGCCAGCGACGGTCCGTACCACGTCAGGTGCCGTCCGCTGACGAGGGCGCAGGGCAGCCCGGGGAAGGCCTCCGGGCCGTCCTCGGGGGTGAAGCGGTACGGCTCGTCGGGCAGGACGACCACGTCCGGGGCCGCGGCCCGCAGCTCCTCCAGCGGGACCTTCGGATAGCGGTCCTCGTGGCCGGCGTACAGGTGGTCCACGCCCAGCCGGGACAGGACGTCGCCCGCGAAGGTGTCCCGGCCCAGCACCATCCACGGCCGGCGCCAGATCGGCACCACCGCCGTCACCCGACGCGCGGGGGGCGCCTGGGCCGACCATGCCTCCTCGGCCTCGTCCAGCCAGCGCGGCCGTACGGACACTCCGCACGCCGCCACGACACGAGCCAGTTCCCGGAAGGCCTGCGGGACGTCCCGGACCTCCGTGACCAGGACCTCAAGGCCCGCCTCGCGCAGCGCCGAGAGGTCCGGCACACGGTTCTCCTCCTCGTTGGCGATCACGAGATCGGGGGCGAGGGAGACGATCCGGTCGACCTTGGGGTTCTTGGTGCCGCCGATCCGGGTGACGTCGAGGTCGGCCGGATGGGTGCACCAGTCGGTGGCGCCGACCAGGGTGCCGGGGGCGGAGCGGGCGATCGCCTCGGTGAGCGAGGGGACCAGGGAGACGACTCTCACTGGCGGGGCCGGTCCTGGACGGCCTCGATGTGCTCGGCGACGGCGACGACGACCACGCGGGTGTCGGCCACGGTCGCCCGCCAGCGGTGCCGCACCCCGCCGGTGAGATACAGGGTGTCGCCGCGGCCCAGACGGTAGGCGCGGCCCTCGGCCTCGACGTCCACCGCGCCGTCGGCGACGTACATCAACTGGTCGTTGCGGTACTGGAATTCGCGGCCGGCGTCATGGTCGCCGGTGAACTCCTGGGCGTGCATCTGGTGATGGCCGCGCACCAGGGAACGCATCCGGGGCTCGCAGTCCGGCTCGGGCCCCTCGGCGTGCACGACGTCGACGCTGCACGCCGGGTCGGCGGCGGCGAGGAGTTCGACGGCCGTGGTGCGCAGGGCGTCGGCGACCTTCTCCAGGGAGCTGCGGCTGGGACGGGCGCGTTCGTTCTCGATCTGGCTCAGGAAGGGGACCGAGAGGCCGCTGCGCTCGGCCACGACGGCGAGGGTGAGTTCCAGCGCGCGGCGCCTGCGGCGCACGGCCGCGCCGACCCGAAGGGGCTGTTCTTTGTGGTCGCCCATGGCTCCGGCTCCCTCCTCCGCTCGTCGGTCCTCGGACACGTCCCCTGATGAGTTGTCTGCACCCTACGCATGTTCGGCAAACCGTTTCATGCGGCCGTCACATCGATGTCATACGGCGTGTGACCGTACCTCACACTTCGCGCCAGCCGAACGGCCCCCTGGAACACTCCCAGGGGGCCGGGTATCGGTCACGCGCCCGCCGTCGGCCCGCCAAGTCTCCTAGTCGGCACCAGAGTTCGGGCGAGGGCGTAGCTCTATGTGGTTGGCCGGATCCTTACCGTGCGCAGAGAGCGGTTATGACGGTGTCATCCGCCCGACCATGTCCGGGTGCTCCTGGAGCCAGGCGGCGACCGCCTGCTCCTCGTGGCCCTGGCCGTGCTTGTTGATCTCGGCCTCCAGACTGCCGAGCTCCTCCTCGCTCATATGGAAGCCCTTGATCCACCTGGTGAGCTGCGGGTAGCGCGAGGGGAAGTCCTCGTGGGAGATGGTCCGGATCGTGTTGCCCTCGCCGAAGAGCTTCTTGCCGTCCTTGAGCTTGGTCAGGTCGTACTGGCTGTACGCCCAGTGCGGCGACCACAGGACGACGGCGACGGGCTGCTTCCTGGCGTAGGCGCGCTTGAGCTCGGCCAGCATCGCGGGCGTGGAGCCGTCGACGACGTCGTACTCCTTGTCGAGGCCGTAGCCGGGCAGGACCTTGGTCTTGAGGAGGTTCATCTCGCCGGTGCCCGGCTCGATGCCGATGATCCTCCCGTCGAAGAGGTCCGCCTTGCCCTTGAGGTCCTCGTAGGACTTCACGCCCTTGACGTACGAGGGCACGGCGACCTCCAGGGACGTCGGCTGGTACCAGGTGCCGAGGTCCTTGAGTCTGTCCTTGCTCTGGTCCCAGTAGTTCTTCTGCGCGTACGGCAGCCAGGCGTCGAAGTTGAGGTCCAGGTCGCCGGCGGCGAGGCCGGTGTAGACCGGGCCGACGTCCATCTGCTTGAGGTTGAGCTTGTAGCCGCGCTTCTCGAGGACGTTCTTCCACAGATAGGTGACGGCGATGTCCTCGTCCCAGGGGAACCAGGCGACGTTCACCGGGCGCTTGGTCTCCGCCGCCGTCTTCTGGACGGGGGCGAGCTTGTCGACCAGGCCCGGGTTCCGCTTCAGCCAGGTGCGCACGGCGTCCTGCTGCCTGCCCTTGCCGGCCTTGTTGATCTCGGCCTCCAGGCCGGTGAGCTGCTTCTCGTCCAGCTTGAAGTTCTTCAGCCACTGACCGACGGCCGGGTTGTCGCCGGCGAAGCCCTTGCGGGCCACGGTGTGGATGCCGTCGCCCGAGCCCCAGGCGCCCTTGGGGTCCTTGAGCTTCTTCAGGTCGTAGTCGTTGTACGCCCAGTGCGGCGACCAGAGCGTGACGACGATCGGGGCCTTCTGGGCGTACGCCCGCTTCAGCTCGGCCAGCATGGCGGGCGTGGAGCTGTCGACGACCTCGTACTCCTTGTCGAGGCCGTAGGCCTTGAGCACCTTGCTCTTGAGCAGGGCCATCTCGCCGGCACTGGACTCGATGCCGGTGATCTTCCCGCCGAACCGCGCGGCCTTGCCCTTGAGGTCGGCCAGGGTCTCGACGTCCGTCATGTACGAGGGGACGCTCAGCTCCAGGGACGTCTTGTCGTACCAGGCGCCGAGGTCGTCGAGCCTGCCGCCGTACTTCTTCCAGTACTGCTCGTGGGTCGTGGGCAGCCAGGCGCCCGTCATGAAGTCCACGTTGCCGGAGGCGACGGAGGTGTAGAGCGGTCCGGCGTCGAACTGCCTGGCGTCGACCTGGTAGCCGCGCTCCTCCAGGATCTCCTTCCAGAGGAAGGTGGAGGCGACCCCGTCGTCCCAGGGGACGTAGCCGATGCTGATCTTCTTGCCCTGGCCGACGTCCTTGCCGCCGGAGACGGCCGTGGCCTCGCCGGAGGTGCCGCCGAAGATCCCCATGCCGCCCGCCACGAGGGCGAGGACGACGACACCGATCACGGCGATCTGGGGACGGGGACGGTAGGACCAGATCCTGAGGCCCTGGGCCGCGCGGGCCTTGGCGGCGGCACGGCGGCCCAGCGGGGAGACCTGGGTGCCGAGCGCACTCGTCATGCGGTCGAGGTAGATCGCGAGGATCACGATGGCGACGCCGGCCTCGGAGCCGAGGCCCACGTCGAGCTGGCCGATGGCCTCGTTGACGTCGCCGCCGAGGCCGCCGGTGCCGACCATGCCGGCGATCGCGGCCATGGACAGGCCCAGCATGATGACCTGGTTGACGCCGGCCATCACGGTGGGCAGGGCCAGGGGCAGCTGGACGCGCAGGAGGGTGTCACGCGGGGTGGTGCCGAACGCCTCGGCGGCCTCCACGAGCTCCTTGTCGACCTGGCGGATGCCGAGCTCGGTCATGCGGACGCCGGGGGCCAGCGCGAAGATCAGGGTCGCGACGATGCCCGCGGAGGCGCCGGTGCCGAAGAACAGGATCGCCGGGATGAGGTAGATCATCGCGGGCAGCGTCTGCATGAAGTCCAGCACTGGGCGGACGAGGCCGCTGACCCGGTCGGAGCGGGCCGCCCAGATGCCCACGGGCACGGCTATGACCAGCGCGATGATCGTGGCGACGAGGACCAGCGAGAGGGTCGTCATCGCGTCCTCCCACAGTTCGAGGGAGTCGATGAAGGCGAATCCCGCGAAGGTGAGCAGGCCGGCGAGGGTGCCGCGCAGCCAGAAGGCGATCACGGCGAAGATGGCCGCGAGGAGCAGCGGCTCGGGCGCCTGGAGGACGGCGTCGATACCGTCGTAGGTGCCGGTGAAGACGGTCTTGAAGAAGTCGAAGAGCCAGGCCACGTGGTCGAGCAGCCAGTCGACGGTGTCGTTGACCCAGTCGCCGAGCGGGATCCTAGGCATGGGCGGCCTCCTCGTCGCCGATGAAGCCCACGAGGCGCTGCTGCGGCACGATCCCGACGAGCTTGCGTTTCTCGTCGAGCACGATCACCGGGTGGCTGGAACGGGCGCTCATCGCGCACAGTTCGGTGAACGGGGTGTCGGGCGTCGCGGTCGCGCAGTCCTCCGCACAGTCGCAGTCGGCGTCGACGCCGTGGAGGTCGGTGTCCATGACCGCGGCCGCGGTCAGGACGCGGGACCGGTCGACGTCCTTGGTGAAGGAGGCCACGTAGTCGTCGGCGGGCCGCACCAGGATGTCCTCCGCGGTGCCGATCTGGACGATCCGGCCGTCGCGCATGACGGCGATGCGGTCACCGAGGCGCATGGCCTCGTTGAGGTCGTGGGTGATGAAGACGATGGTCTTCTTCAGGGACTTCTGGAGCTGGAGCAGCTGGTCCTGCATGTCCCGGCGGATCAGCGGGTCGAGCGCGCTGAAGGACTCGTCCATCAGGAGCAGGTCGGCGTCGGTGGCGAGGGCGCGGGCGAGGCCGACGCGCTGCTGCATGCCGCCGGACAGCTCGTCGGGCCAGGACTTCTCCCAGCCCTTGAGGCCGCACAACTCCAGGGCCTCGGTGGCCCGTTCGAGGCGCTCGGCCTTGGCTACGCCCTGGACGGCGAGGCCGTAGGCTGCGTTCTCCAGGACGCTGCGGTGCGGGAAGAGCGCGAAGTGCTGGAAGACCATGCTGATCTTCTGGGCGCGTACGGCACGGAGTTCGCGGTCGGTGAGCGCGGTGAGGTCCTGGCCGTCGAAGCGGACGTGGCCGGCGGTCGGCTCCAGGAGGCCGTTGAGCATGCGCAGCAGCGTGGACTTGCCGGAGCCGGACAGGCCCATGACGACGAAGATCTGGCCCGGGTCCACGGTGAAGGAGGCGTCGATGACCGCGGCGGTGGTGCCCTCGGCCCTCAGTCCCTCCCGGTCGGCGCCCTCACGGAGCCGCTCGACGGCCGCCTCGGGGCGTCTTCCGAACACCTTGTACAGCTGCTCTGCCTCAAGCCTTGATGACACGCGTGTCTCTCGTCTCCTCGACAACAGGGATCCCCGGCGACAGGGGGAGACGAAGGGCCGCGAACAGTTGAAGATGCAACCTGCCTCGCTCCGAGGCGGCGCCTGCCCGTATGCCTTTCGGCCAAACACGGGGGTGTTGTGGTTCACAGGATGCTCACGGGGTGGGGGTGGGGGGTAGGCGGCCGGGGCTGCCGGGAGGGGCTCGGGTGGGACGTTGGCGGGAGGGGCGGGGGGTGGCGGTTGCCGGGAGCGGCCGGGACGGCCGGAGACTGCCGGGAGCGGCCGGTGGCTGGAGGGGCTGCTCCGAGCACCCCGGAGGGCCGCGGGTTGCCGGGAGCGGCCAGGACGGCCGGAGACTGCCGGGAGCGGCCGGTGGCTGGAGGGGCTGCTCCGAGCACCCCGGAGGGCCGCGGGTTGCCGGGAACGGCCAGGACGGCCGAAAGCTGCCGGGAGCGGCCGGTGACCGGAGGGGCCGGTGTCCGGAGGGGCCGCTCCGAGCACCCTAGAGGGCCGCGGGTTGCCGGGAACGGCCGGAGGCTGCCGGGAGCGGCCGCCGGGGCAGCCGAAAGCTGCCGCGAGCGCCCGAGACGGCCGGAGGCTGCCGGGCGTGGCCGGGGGCTGCCCCAAGCGCTCCGAATGGTCACAGGTTGCCGGGAACGACTGGGGTGGCCGACGGTTGCCGGGAGCGGCCGGGGCGGCCGGAGGTGGGCTGCCCCGAGCGCCCTGGAGGGCCAGAGGTTGCTGGGAAAGACCGGGATGGCCGGCGGCTGCCGGGAGCGCCCGGGCAGCCGAAGGTCGCCGCGAGGTCCCGCGACGGCCGAAGGCTGCCGGGCGTGGCCGGGGGCTGACCCGAGCGCCCCGGAGGGCCGCAGCTTGCCGAAAACGACAGGGATAGCCGGAGATCGCCGCGAGCGCCCGGGACGGCCGAAGGCTGCCGGGAGCGGCCGGGGGCTGCCCCGAGCGCCCCGGAGGGCCGCAGGTTGCCGGGAACGACCGGGATAGCCGGAGATCGCCGCGAGCGCCCGGGACGGCCGGAGACTGCCGGGAGCGGCCGGGGCGGCCGGAGGGGCTGACCCGAGCGCCCCGAGGGCCGGAGGCTGCCTGGGGCGGCCGGGGCCGCCGAAGGTTGCCGCAAGCGCACGGGACGGCCACGGGAGGTCAGGAGTAGCCGACATTGGCCCATGCGGCCAGCAGGCGTCGGTGTGGCCAGAGCCAGCCCGTGCGGTCGGAGATGGCAAGAGGTAGCCGGTGTGGCCGGGGGTAGCCAGTCGGGCCGGGGCCGGCCGGAGATGGGGTCCCGCCGGACGAGTTACTCGGCGGGGGCCGCTGTCGGTGGCGTACGGCATGATGCGAGGCGTGACCGGACGACTGATGCTCCTCGACACCGCCTCGCTCTACTTCCGTGCCTACTTCGGCGTACCGGAGTCGGTGAAGGCGCCGGACGGCACGCCGGTGAACGCCGTGCGCGGCCTCCTCGAATTCATCGACCGCCTGGTCAAGGACCACCACCCCGACGCCCTCGTGGCCTGCATGGACGCCGACTGGCGCCCGCAGTGGCGGGTGGACCTGATCCCGTCCTACAAGGCGCACCGCGTCGCCGAGGAGCACGAGGCCGGCCCGGACGAGGAAGAGGTGCCGGACACCCTCTCCCCGCAGGTCCCGATCATCGAGGCCGTCCTGGACGCACTCGGCATCGCGCGCGTGGGCGTGGCCGGATACGAGGCCGACGACGTGATCGGCACGTTCACGGCCCAGGCGAAGGGCCCGGTCGACATCGTCACCGGCGACCGCGACCTGTACCAACTGGTGGACGACGAGCGCGAGGTGCGCGTGCTGTACCCCCTCAAGGGCGTCGGCACCCTCCAGCTGACCGACGAGGCGTGGCTGCGCGAGAAGTATGGCGTCGACGGCCGTGGGTACGCGGATCTGGCGCTGCTGCGCGGCGACCCGAGCGACGGCCTGCCGGGCGTGCCCGGGATCGGCGAGAAGACGGCGGCCAAGCTGCTCGCCGAGTTCGGGGACCTGGCGGGGATCATGGCCGCGGTCGACGACCCGAAGGCGAAGCTCACGCCGTCGCAGCGCAAGCGGCTGGACGAGTCGCGGCCGTACGTCGCCGTGGCGCCGAAGGTCGTACAGGTGGCCGCCGACGTCCCGCTGCCGCAGGTCGAGACCGCGCTCCCTCGCACACCGCGCGATCCCGAGATGCTGGACGCACTGGCGACCCGGTGGGGCTTGGGCGGGTCGCTCCAGCGGCTGGTGGGGACGCTGGGGGCGTAGGTCCGGTGGGGACGCGGGGCACGTAGGCCGGCTGGAGCTCAGGTCCGGTGGCAGCACCGGGCGATCCGACGGCGACGCCGGGCGATCCGTTGGCGGCACCGGCCGATCCAGTGGCGGCACCGTCCGATCCCGCAGCCGCACCGGACGCGCAAATATTGCCGTCGCTTTCCACAAGTGGCGCGCCGTCGCCAGGGGGGTTGATGCTAACTTAGGTAAGCCTAAGCAATGGACTGGGAGGCCGCCATGGCAGAAGGACCGGGACGCAAGCCGCGGAAACCTCACTCCGCGCAGGTGATCCGCACCGAACGCCTCACCCCGCACATGCAGCGCGTGGTGCTTGGCGGCGACGGACTGGCCGACTTCACGGCGGACACCTGCACCGACCACTACGTCAAGATCCTTTTCCCGGCCGAGGGCGCCACCTACCCCGAGCCCTTCGACATGGAGCGCATCCGCGAGGAGTTCCCCCGCGAGCAGTGGCCCGTGACCCGCACATACACCGTGCGCCACTGGGACCCCGAACACCGCGAGCTCACCCTGGACTTCGTGATCCACGGCGACGAGGGCCTCGCCGGCCCCTGGGCAGTGCGCGTCCAGCCCGGCGAGACCGTGCGCTTCATGGGCCCGGGCGGCGCCTACGCCCCGAACCCGGACGCCGACTGGCATCTGCTCGTGGGTGACGAGAGCGCGCTGCCCGCGATCGCCCGCTCCCTGGAGTCGCTGCCCGACGGCGTCCGCGCGCACGCCTTCATCGAGGTGAGCGGCCCCGAGGAGGAGCAGAAGATCGACTCCGACGTGGAGGTCGTCTGGCTGCACCGCGGCTCCCGGCCGGTCGGCGAGCCGCTGGTGGAGGCCGTACGCGCACTGGAGTTCCCGGAGGGCCGGTTGTGCGCGTTCGTGCACGGCGAGGCGCACTTCGTGAAGCAGTTGCGCCATCTCCTGCGGGTCGAGCGCGCGATCCCGCGCGAGGACCTCTCGATCTCCGGCTACTGGCGCCTGGGCCACAACGAGGACGGCTGGCAGGCCTCCAAGCGGGACTGGAACGCGCGCATCGAGGCGGAGCAGGAGGGCGCGGCTCCGGCGGCTTAGGCATACGGCTTCGCAAGGGGCGGCATCTTCACAGGTGCCGCCCCTTGCGCATGCCCGGGAGCGGTCACACCGACCGCTGGTACGACCTGAACGTCCGGATCGACAGCCACACCGCCACGACCGCCAGCCCGAGCAGCGCTCCCCCGCGGCTCAGCACGACACCCCAGTCCGGGTCGGCGGACAGGGCCGAACGGCCCGCCACCATCGCCCAGTTCAGCGGATTGAAGTCGGCGATGTGCCGCATCCAGGAGGGCATCTGCGAGGGCGCCATGAAGGCGCTGGACAGGAAGGTGAGCGGGAGCAGCAGGAAGGTGTTGATCCCGATGATCGACTCCCGCTCCCGCACCAGCATGCCGAGCGCATTGGACAGCGCCCCGAAGACGGTGCCGAGCAGGACCGAGGCGACCACCAGGACGGCGATCCCCGGGACGCCGCCCGGATAGTCGGCGCCTCCGAGGAGCCCGAGCAGCACGATGACCACCGACTGGAAGGCGGTGACCAGGCCGTTGTTGACGACGTTGCCGTTCATCAGCGCGGCCCGGCTGACCGGGGTGGTCAGGAAGCGGTCCAGGGTTCCGCGCTGGATCTCCTCCAAGGTGCCCATACCGGCCCACATGTTGGAGCCGAGCGCGCTCATCACGACCACGCCCGGGACGAGGTAGTCCAGATACGAGGTCGTCCCGAAGCCGCCGAGTTCCACGACCTTCCTGAAGAGGCTGCCGAACAGGAACAGCCAGATCACCGGCTGGATCAGGGTGATGATCGCGTACGCGGGCTGCCGTACGAACACCATGAGTTGACGCTGCGTCATGTACCAGGTCTGGGAGACGGCCATGCTCATCGGGCACCCACCAGGTCTTCGGCGTCGGAGTAACGGCGGCCCGCGTAGCGCAGGTAGACGTCGTCGAGGGAGGGGCGGGCGACGGTCGCGGTGGCGACCTTGACCCCGGCCCGCTCCAGCGCGGCGAGCAGGGCGGGTACGGCGGCGGCCCCGTCGTCGGCGCGGACGCTGACCCGGTGTCCGTCGGCCAGCACCTCGTGCACGCCCGGCACGTCGCGCAGGGCGCCGGTCAGCAGGGTGCGCCCCGCGTCACCGAGGGGCTCGCCCAGTTCCACGTGCACGGCGTCGCCGCGGAGTTCGCCCTTGAGGGCGTCCGGTGTGCCCTCGACGACGATCCGGCCGCGGTCGACGACCGCGACGCGCTCGGCGAGCCGGTCGGCCTCTTCGAGGTAGTGCGTGGTGAGCAGGATCGTCAGCCCCTCCTCCGCGGCGAGCCGCCCGATCTCGTCCCACATCGCGCTGCGGGCCTCGGGGTCGAGGCCGGTGGTGGGCTCGTCGAGGAAGAGCACCTCGGGGCGGTGCACCAGGCCGAGGGCGACGTCGAGCCGGCGTCGCATGCCGCCGGAGTAGCCCTTGACCGGACGCCGGGCCGCCTCGGTGAGCGTGAAGCGGTCGAGGAGCTCGTCCACCCGCCCGTCGAGGGCGGCGCCCTTGAGGCCGTAGAGCCTGCCCTGGAGTCGGAGGTTCTCGCGGCCGGTGGCGACCGGGTCGGCGCCGGAGCCCTGGGCGACCACCCCGATGGCCCGCCGGACCCGGTCCGGGTGGCGCAGCACGTCATGGCCGGCGACGGTGGCCGAGCCTGAGTCGGGGCGGGCCAGGGTGGTGAGGATCTTGACGGTGGTGGACTTGCCGGCGCCGTTCGGGCCGAGCAGGCCGAAGACGCTGCCCCGCTCGACGACGAGGTCGATGCCGTCGAGGGCGGTGACCTGACCGCCGTAGGTCTTGATCAGTTGACGCGCCTCGATCGCGGGCGCACGGGTGTTCATGGCAGGTGCTCTCCTGGGTCTCCTGGCTGAGCGGATGACAACTGATCCGCGTGAGGAGCACCGGGCTATCCTGGGTGTGCCGCACCTCGATCGCCTGGATGTGCCTCAGGGCGGATTCAGTTCGGGGTTCGAGGCCCCGGCGGGCTGCTGCAACAGCCGTGCCGGGGCCTGTTCTTGTTCAGGTCAAGGTTCTTGGGCAGGTCCTGTCTCTCGTTGAGGGTCCGGGTCTCGGTCAGGACCTGCGTCTCGCTCAGGACCTGCGTCTCGCTCCGGGCCCGGTTCGTGGAAGGCCTTCCACTCCTCGATGCCGGGCAGCGTGCCCTTGGTGAGCTCGTCGAGGAAACCGCGGACCCACTCGGCCTCCGCCTCGACCATGTGGAGCTGGTACTCGTTCTCCACGAGGAAGAGCCGGGGCAGCGTCTCGTACAGCTTCTCCAGCGCGCCCCGGCCGCTCGCGATCTGCACCTCCAGGGCGTCGAGCCGCTCCTTCAGCAGCGGCACCACCTCGTCGGGGTGCAGCACGGCGAGCAGGGAGAGCGCGGTCTCGAAGATCGGGTACTCCTTGGCCGGGAACGCGACCAGGTCCGACATCCACTCGGTGGTCTCCTGGCGCCCGGCCGCGGTGATGCCGTAGACGGTCCGCTCGGGCCGGTTCCCCTGCCGCTCCACGTCCGTGACCTCGACGAATCCATGCTTCTCGAGGTTCTGCACGACCGTGTAGAGCGAGCCGTAGTTGATCTTCGTGCTGGCGTCCTTGCCCTGGCGGCGCAGGGTCTGGGCGATCTCATAGGGATGCATCGGCTTCTGCCAGAGCGTCGCCAGTACGGCGAGCGCCAGGGGGTTGCGGAGCTTGCGACGCCTCATCGACCCCACCTCCCCTCCGCAGCCGTGCCGCAGAACCTCGCGGCCGAATATCCGTAAGCGAACATATCGCGAGCCGCGATCGAGCGTCAATAGACACGATATATCGCGTTTGAGTGCTCCCCGCAAGGGAGTGAGGACTTGGGCGCCGCTCCGACACGGCTGCGTCATGCGCCCGAAACAGCCTCTCCCTAATTTCTGTCACCCGACAGGAATTCAGCTCCCGCACCGCTGTTCCGCTCTTACGCCCTCATGCCGCCGAAGGCAGGTGCCGCCGTGACGACGACCAGTCCCTCCGACGTCCGTCCCGATCCCCCGCACTCCCCCTCCCCCTCCGCCGACGACCGGTCGCTCGCCGAGTTCGGCTACCCCCAGGAGCTGCACCGCAGCCTGGGCCGGTACGCCTCGTTCGCGGCCGGGTTCTCCTTCATCTCGGTCCTGACGACCGTCTTCCAGTTCTTCGCCTTCGGGTACGCGTTCGGCGGCCCCGTCTTCTTCTGGGCCTGGCCGGCGGTCCTGGTCGGGCAGCTGCTGGTGGCGGCCTGCTTCGCGGAACTGGCGGCCCGCTACCCGCTCTCGGGCGCGATCTACCAGTGGTCGTCCCGCCTCTCCACCCCGGTCTTCGGCTGGTTCGCCGGCTGGATCATGGTGATCGGCCAGATCGTCGTGGTCGCCGCGGCGGCACTGGCCCTGCAGATGGTGCTTCCGGCGATCTGGTCGGGTTTCCAGCTGGTCGGCACCGACCCGGCCCCGACCTCGGCGGACGGGGCGGCCAACGCGGCCGTCCTGGGCGTGATCCTGCTGGTCCTGACGACCGTCGTGAACGTCCTCGACAACCGGGTCCTGTCCGTGGTCAACCGGGTCGGCGTCACGGCGGAGATCATCGGCGCGGTGCTGATCATCGTGCTGCTGCTGACCCACTCCGAGCGCACCCCGAGCATCACCTTCCACACCGAGGGCGCCGCGCAGAGCGGCCTGTTCGGCGCGCTGCTCGTCGGTTCGTTCACGGCGGCCTACGTGATGATCGGCTTCGACAGCGCGGGCGAGATGAGCGAGGAGACCCGCAACCCCCGGCGCGTCGCGCCCCGCACGATCCTGACGGCGCTCGGCTCGGCCGGCGCGCTCGGCGGCCTGATCGTCCTGGGCGGCCTGCTCGCCGCCCCCAGCCTCACCGACGGGCACCTGTCGGTCGACGGCCTCAGCTACGTCCTCACCAGCAGCCTCGGCGACGGTGTCGGCAAGGCCCTGCTGGCCGACGTGGTCATCGCGATCACGGTGGCCACGCTCGCCATCCAGACGGCGGCCTGCCGCATGCTCTTCTCCATGGCCCGCGACGGCCAACTGCCCTTCGCGGCCCGCCTCGCGCGCGTGAACCCCCGCACCGGCATGCCCACCGCCCCCGCGTTGGTCGTCGGCATCCTGGCCGCCGCCCTGCTCCTGCTCAACTTCGCCTCACCGGAGGCGTTCCTGGCGATCGGCACGACCTGCATCGTGATGCTGTACCTGGCGTACGCGATGGTCACGGGCCCGCTGCTGATCCGCCGCATCCGGGGCGAGTTCACCGCGTCGGGCACCGACGAGGAAGGCGGCCAACTGTTCTCCCTGGGCCGCTGGGGCATCCCCGTCAACGCCCTGGCCCTCCTCTACGGCCTCCTGATGACCGTCAACCTGGCCTGGCCGAGGGCGGCGGTGTACGACCCGGCGGGCGGGCACTGGTACTTCCAGTGGTTCACGGTGCTGTTCCTGGCCGCGACACTGGCGGCGGGAGTGGCCTGGCGAGCACTGCGCAGGGGAACGCCGGCCCAGCCCTCCCCCGCAGCCGACCCCCGCTAGGAATTGCCCTCGCTATCACGCACACGCGCGTGGAGATGCATGTCGTGCCAGCCGTCCGGATGCAGTACGGCACTGCGCTTGGTCCCTTCCAGCGCGAAGCCGGTCTTGGCGGCGACACGGCAGGACGCCTCGTTGCGGACGGCGTGCAGCAGTTCGAGACGGTGGAAACCGATGTCGTCGAGGGCCCAACGGGCGAGCGCGGCCGTGGCACGAGCCGCGACCCCGCGCCCACGGGCCCCGACGGTCGTCCAGTACGCCATCTCGGCCTGCCCGTCGGCGAGATGGATCTCCCGCAGAGCCACCCGCCCGAGCAGCAGCCCGGACTCGGACTCCACGACGGCCCACTGCGCGCTCGCCTCCCGCCCCCAGTCCGCCACCCACTCCTCGATCCAGACGCCGACCTCCTCCAAGGAGTCGGCGGCACGGGCATGCCACTGATGCATCGCCGGATCCTGAAAGGCGGCATACACATCGGCCGCGTCCCCACCCCGCCAGGGGCGCAAGAGCAGCCCGTCCTTGGTGGGGACGGTGGGCTGGGTGGTCCCGGAGAGAGTGCCGGGGGGCAGGACCGGTTCAGTGAGATACGGCATGACCCGCATCCTGCCAAGGAGGCGGAGCGCGCCCCAAAAGTTTTTGCCCCCGCCGGCGACAAGCCACGCCCCGCGCGTCCCCCTCTCAGGCAGGCCACCTTCCAGATCACGGCCGTTCGATACGGACGTCCCGCCTCCGGGGCCGCCTGACTCCCCAACTGCCGCAAACGGGGGTGGTACTCGCAGCGCACCAGCAGGCTGGAACGCGCGGCCGTGCATCCGGCGGCCAGGGACTCCGCATCGTGCGCCGGGGCTGCGCCCCCTTTTGCCCGGCCGGAAATCGTCGCATGGTGCGAAGTGGTGGGCTGTCAGGGTGGATTGCGAGCATGAGCGGTGTCGCACCTGAGCCTGTGAGGGTGGTGGCCGGATGCCTTCGATGCGCCGCGGTGTCCCTGCGGACCGCGCTCAACGCCCTACGCCGACAGGGTCGGTGTGGTGGTGTACGGGTGCGAATCCGCCGGCCGAGGCCGACCGCCTCCCACCCACCGGCCCCCGCGGATCCCCACCGAGAACCCGGACCCGCCCACCGCCCGGCCTCTCCCTCCCGGCCCCCCACCACGGCGCCCGGCCCGGGCCCCGGGCCACGCCGCACAGTTGACGAAACCCGCGGTGGCACTGGAAGGTAGGGATGATCCACGACCTCGCCACCGACAACGCTGTCGTGGCGGTGGTGGCCACCGATTCCCCCCGCACCGCCCGGCTGCCGCTGCAAAGGCCCCGGCCGACGACACCGCCCGGCGCGCAAGGCCTGTTTTCGTGCACGAGTTCAGCCACGCTGCGGTCGCGGCGTGTGGAACACCACGCGTAGTTCATGGACTTGGTCGGCTCCGCCACCCGGGGGGCATCATGCGTCGCACAGCTCCGGGACGTCTCCGAATCCGTGTTCTACCCGAGCCGAAGGATCTGAAAAGGACTGTTCGCACCAGGCCTTGCATACGCGACGGGAGATCACCACGATGCGCATAACCTCGTCTCCGATACCTTACGCGTGGCGGGAGAACCCGAGTGTCGACCTGCTGCGTCGCGACGGCGACGCGTGGACGTACAGCATGGAACTCCTGCCCACCTCAGCCACTCCGGACGAGTGGTCGGCCATCCGGCTCCCCGAATGTGCCGCGTGGTGCTACCCCGTCGCACCCAGGGACGAGTTGTTCCTGCTCTACCACGTGTACGCGTGGATGTTCGCGCTCGACCTGTTGTTCGTGCGGACGTTCAAGGCCGACCGCGACCTCGACGGGGCGCGAGCAATGGTCGACCGGCTCCCTCTGTTCATGCCGCTGGACGGCACGGCCCGTGCGATGCCAAGGCCTGAGAACCCCATCGAGAGGAGCCTCGCCGACATCTGGCTACGGCTCGCTCCGACCAGGTCGACAGCCTGGAAACGCGACATGCTGAAAGCACAGATGGAATACGCCGACGGGCAGTGCTGGGAGCTGGAATGCATCCGCAATGGGCGGATCCCCGATCCAGCCGAGTATCTCGTCCGTCGTCGAGGCTCGTACGGCGGACCTGTCGGCATTTGCCTGGCCGAGCACGTGGCGGATGCGGAGGTGCCGGTACAGGTGCGCCACTCACGACCGTTCCGCGCGCTGATGGACGCTTGGACCGACGTACAGGCGCTCCACAACGACATCCGCTCGTACCGCCGAGAAGTCGAGGACGAAGACGAGACGTGCAACTCCGTCCTCGTCTTCGCCAAGTTCCTGGAGCTCACCACCGCTGAGGCCGCGGCCTCGGTCACGCGGTTGCGGACGGCCAGGCTGTCGGAGTACGAGCACCTGGAATCGACTCAGCTCCCGGAGCTCTGCGACCAGCTCCGCCTGGACCACGAGGACCGCGAGCAGTTGTCGGCCGTCATGAAGGCGATGCGCGATCACCTCACCGGCTTTCACGTCTGGCAGGACAGCGCCACGCGGTATCAGGCCCCTGCTCCAGGGCAGGGAACCTCGAAGCGGCTCGGATCCTGATCACCTGACCCGGATGCTCCCTGATCTCCCGTCGGAGCTGACGGGTGGGCAATGGTGTCAGCTCGTCGCGCAGCCAGAGTCAGTCCGGACTCGTACGCTTGATCGTGATGAGACGCCGCACTTCGCCCCCGCCCTCTCCCCTGCCCCAAATCGACGGGGTCGACCCGGTGCGGTTGCGGTTGCCGCCCGGGGATGCCTGGGCGACCGTGCGGGATCATCTCGTGGCGCGGCTCCCCGTCGGGGCCGAGGTGATCGACGAGATGTTGCAGGCGGGGCGGATCGTGGACGCTGCCGGGCGTGCGGTGCCGCGGGACAGGGCCTATGTCCCGGGGATGTTCGTCTGGTTCCACCGGGATCTGCCTGACGAGGAGCGGGTCCCGTTCGCGATCGACGTCATCCATCGGGACGACCACCTGGTGGTTGCGGACAAGCCGCACTTCCTCGCCACCACCCCTCGCGGCAGCCACATCGCCGAGACGGCCCTCGCCCGGCTGCGCCGTGATCTGGACATCCCCACGCTCGGCGCCGCGCACCGGCTGGACAGGCTGACGGCGGGCCTGGTGATGTTCACCGTACGGCCGGAGGAACGCGGCGCGTATCAGTCGCTGTTCCGGGACAGACGAGTGGTGAAGGAGTACGAGGCGGTGGCCCCGTACGACCCGACGCTGTCCCTTCCGCGCACTGTGCGCAGCCGGATCGTCAAGGAGCGCGGTGTCCTGGCGGCCCGCGAGGTCGAGGGTGAGCCCAATGCCGTCAGCCGGGTCGAGTTGCTGGAGCAGCGGGGCGGGCTCGCCCGTTACCGACTGACGCCGAGTACCGGGCAGACTCACCAACTGCGGGTGCACATGAGCGCCTTGGGCGTGCCGATCCTCGGCGACCCCCTGTACCCAGTAGTCACCGACCCCGTGCCGACCGGTGACTTCCGGCGCCCGCTCCAACTGCTGGCGCGAATGCTGGAGTTCACCGATCCGGTCACGGGGCACGAGCACCGGTTCGTCAGCCCGCGCATGCTGCGTGCGTGGGTGTCGTACGAGGAGTGGATGACCGGCTAGCCCCAGCACTGGTGCCGGTCGGCTCAGTCACCTCGCCACCAACGCAGCAGGCGCTGCCATACCCCCGGCCGCGGGGGTACGGGTGGGGGCGTCGGTGCCGGAGCCGGGGGCTCCGGGACCACTGGCTCAGGCTGCGGTGTACTGACCTGCCAGTCGTTGCGTCGTGGGGACGGGACGGGGTGCGTCGGACGCGACATGACGTCCTGCTGCGGCTTGGGCGCGAACTTCACCGGCAGATCCACCAGATGCCGGTTCGAGATGGTCTCCTGCCACTGGAGTTCGTCCTCCTCGCAGGCCAGTTCCGCATCGGGGAGCCTGGTCAGCAGCGCGTCGACGCCGACATCGGCGATGGCGCGGCCGATGTCCTGGCCCGGGCATTCGTGGGGACCGCCGCTGAAGGCCAGGTGGGAGCGGTTTCCATGCATGTGGGCTGTGGGATCGGGACGGACGCGCGGGTCCACGTTGCCCGGCGCGATGCCGAGAATGAGGCCGTCACCCTTGCGGATGCGCTGACCACCCAGTTCGGCGTCCTGCTTGGCGAAGTAGCCCAGGATGGTACTGAAGGGGGGCTCATCCCACATGGACTGCTCGACCGCCTGGGGCACCGTCATCTGGCCGCCGTTGAGCTGGGCGCGGAAGCGTGGGTCGGTGAGCACCACCCGCAGTACGTTCGCCAGGAGGTTGGCCGTGCTCTCGTAAGCGATGATCAGAACGAGCCGCAGATGCTGGCTGACCTCCTGATCTGTGAGCTGCGCCGGGTGCCTGATGAGGTGACTGGTGAAGTCGTCCTCGGGTTCGGCCCTGCGCCGGGCGGTGAGTCGCGTCAGGACGCCCATGATGTATTCGTTGCTGGCGATGGCCGTCTCTGTGCCCTTGGGCAGGTCGCGGGCGGCCTCGACGATCCGGTCGTTGTATTCGTCGGGCATGCCGAGGATCTCGCACATCACCATCATCGGCAGGCGCTCGGCGAACTGGCTGACCAGATCGGCTGTGCCCTGCTCACAGAACTTGTTGACGAGGTGCTGGGTCGCGCGGTTGATGTGCCGACGAACCCCCCGGTGATCGATGGTCGAGATGGCGCCGTTGACTGCGGCACGCAGCCGCAGGTGCTCATCGCCCTCGGCGTGGCAGCAGAGGGGCTGCCAGGCGAGGTGTGGCATGAGGGGGTGGTCCGGCTTGACCGTGCCGTCCTGCATTGGCCCCCACAGCCGGGTGTCACGGCTGTAGTGCGAGGGGGTACGCACCATGTGCATGTTCTCGCTGTGACCGAGCACCACCCAGATCGGCACGTCCTCGTGCACCAGCGCGGGAGCCACGGATCCATGCTGGTCGCGGAGTTCCTCGTAAACGGCCTCCAGGTTTTCCGCTCCGGGGCCATACAGCCGGCGCAGCCCGCCGGGACCGATGCCGTGCGCGGGACAGCCGGGCGGGGCGGCCGTGGGGCCGTACGTGTGGGCTGGGGACTGGGGTTCAGGCGTCACGATGATCGCTCCGAAGCTGAGGTGGATCTGGTGTGCAGGAAGTAGTTGGGCCCCCGGCTCCAGCGGGGCGGGGACGGTGGAGAGTCACACGAAAGGTGTGGGTGCATCGCCATGAGGCGCGTCCGGCATCCCCGTGGGGCACGGGTCGCCGACCCACTCGGCACGAGGGCGGCGGGCCGTCCATGACGGGCTCACACAGGCGCTTTCTCCATCGCCAACGAATGCAGAAACCGCAGCAGTGTCATCAGCACATCCCGGCTGGAGGCCCGCCGCCGCGCATCGCACTCCACGATCGGGATCTCCGCGGCGAGGTCGAGCGCCGCGCGCAGGTCCTCGATGTCGTGGCGGGGGCCGTCAGGGAAGGTGTTGACGGCCACGACGAAGGGGACGCCGCGTTCCTCCAGGCGGCCCATGACGTCGAAGCTGACTTCGAGGCGCCGGGTGTCCACGAGGACCACCGCGCCGAGGGCGCCTTCGAACAGGCCGTTCCAGAGGAACCAGAAGCGTTCCTGACCGGGGGTGCCGAAGAGGTACAGCACCAGTTGTTCGGTGATGCTGATGCGGCCGAAGTCCATGGCCACGGTGGTGGCCGTCTTGGTCTCGGAGCCGTAGTTGTCGTCGACGCCGATGCCGGCCTGGGTCATGGTCTCCTCGGTGGTCAGCGGTTTGATCTCGCTGACCGAGCCGACCATGGTCGTCTTGCCGACGCCGAAGCCGCCGACGATGACGATCTTCACCGCGGCCTGGGCGGTCTGGGGGAGGTGGTCCTCGGTTCGCGGACCGGGGATGGTGTCAGAGCCTTTGAAGTCCATGCATCACCGCTTCGAGGAGGGAACGGTCGGCCAGCGCCTGGCGGATGACGGGGGCGCGGGCCGTGACCAGTTCGGCCGTCAGCAGCTCGGTGAGCAGGACGGTCACCACGCTGAACGGCAGGCTGAGATAGGCGGACAGCTCGGCCACGGACAGCGGGGCCGTGCAGAGCCTGAGCAGCGCCGCCTGCTCGGGCGTGGCGGAGGGCGGTGGGTCGGCGTGCGCCACGATTAAGGTGACCAGGTCGAGTTCCGAGCGCTCGGTCCCGTCGGGGCCGGTGATGACGTACAGCCGCTCGGGGTTCTTCTTCGGCCCCTCGGGGGGATCCTGGCTCTCCTGCTGCGGAGGCGTCGGTGGCTGGTCCGGGCCGGGTTTGGGGAATCGCCGTCGGCGTTGTGGAGGAGTCATACGGTCTGCCCGTTGCGGCGGGGCGGGCTGGTCAGGTGCGCGCCGATGCGGACGACCAGATCGCTCATGCGGGCGCTCATGTGGCCGGGTTCGGTGATGATGTCGGAGAGCACCGCCAGATAGGCGTTGGGGCCCGCGGCCATCAGGTAGAAGTAGCCGCCGTGGATCTCGATCAGGACCATCTTCATCTTGCCGTCGCTGCCGGGGATCTCCCCGGCGACGGCGCCCGCCAGGCTCTGCAGGCCCGCGCAGGCCGCGGCGACGCGGTCCGCGGTGTCCGGGTCGCCGCCGTGGCGGGCGATGCGCAGGCCGTCGGCGGAGAGCACCACGATCATCTGGATGCCCGGTACGCCTTTGGCGAGGTCCTGGAGCATCCAGTCGAAGTTGCCTCGCTGCTGGATCACTTGAGGTTCCCCTCGTCTTCGGCCTCGGTACGGGCCGGTTCGTCGGTCGGCTGGGTGACTGTGGAAGAGGTGGGGCGTTTGAGGCCGTCCATGAACGCCTGGACCCACAGGCCCGGCGGGGTGTCGTCCGGCTTCGGTTCGGGCTCGGCCTCGCGCCGGGCCGTCGACCACACGGTCGGACGGCCTTCCCGCTCGGCTCGCTCGATCTCGGCCTGCTCGGCGTAGCGCTGGCTGAACGAGGTCTTGACCCGGCTGCGGCGCTGCGGCAGCCCGTTGGCGGTCCACTCGGTGACCTCGGGGACGTCGTCCTCCACGGACACGGGTGTCGTGAACTTGGGGCTGGTGGGCCGGCGCTTCTTGATCGTGCGCTTGGGGCCGGGCAGTGCGCCGAGTTCGGCCTTGGGCACGGCGGTGGCGCCGATGCCGTGGGCGAGTCCGACTCCGGGTTCGTCGGTGAGCATGTCGCTCGGCACGACGAGGATCGCGCGGACACCGCCGTACGCGGAGGCGCGCAGGGAGACCTGCATGTCGTACGCCTGGCAGAGCCGGCCCACTACGGCGAGGCCGAGGCGCGGCGACTCGCCGAGGTCCTGGAGGTCGACTCCGGCCTTGGCGCGCTCGAGCATGCCCTCGGCCCTCAGGCGCGCCTCCTCGCTCAAGCTGACGCCGGCGTCCTCGATCTCGATGCAGACGCCGGTCTGCACCTCGGTCGCGGTGACGTGCACCTTGCTCTGCGGCGGGGAGTAACGCGTGGCGTTGTCGAGGAGTTCGGCCGCGGCGTGGATCACGGGCTCCACAGCGGTGCCCTTGACGTTGACCTTGGCGATCGAGGTCAGGTCGATGCGCCGGTACTCCAGGATCCGGGACATGGCGCCGCGCAGCACGCTGTAGAGCGCCACGGGCTCGGGCCACTGGCGGCCGGGGCGGCCGCCGCCGAGGACGGAGATCGAGTCGGCGAGCCGGCCGATCAGCGCGGTGCCGTGGTCGATGCGCAGGAGGTCGTCGAAGACCTCGGGATTGCGGCCGTGGTCCTCCTCCATCTCCCGGAGTTCGTTGGCCTGTTGGTGGACGATGGCCTGGACGCGGCGGGCGATGTTCACGAAGGAGCGCTGCGCGGCGTCGCGCATGATCTCCTCGGTGTCGACGATGTCGAGCACTGTCTTCAGCAGGCGGATCTGTGGGTCGGGGAGGTGGGCCCACGCGGGGTTGAGCTCCCCGAGCCGGCGAATCACCTCTCCGGGGGAACTTCCGCGCCGCATCCGGTCCAGCGCCGCCGGCGCGATCTCCTTGGCGAACCGGATCTGTTCCTGGTCGTGGTCGGCGATGCGCTGCTTGAGCGAGGCGATGTGACGGTCGTGCTCGACGCGCTGGTCGCGCAGTTCCCGACCGCGCCGGACGGCTTCGGCCGCCACCGCGATCACCAGCAGGGTGGCGACGGCACCGCAGCCGCCGACGGCGCCCCTGGCGGAGTGCTGCACTGCCGCGACGGCGGCCCCGGTCGCCGCGGCCATGACTATGGCGGGGAGCAACAGCACGCGCGCATACGGCAGTTCACGGCGTCCTGGGGTGGACTGAACACTCACCATGTGGGCCCTCTGAGACGTATCGACGGGGAGTCGCACATATAGGGAACAAGCGCACGAATACACATCAACTCGGTGCGCTGCGGGCGAGCTTAGTCCGACCGGATCATCGCCGTGTCATATTCAGCAAGCGCCTGAAACGGGCATTGTGACTGGAGTACTGTCGGTCCATTTACACGCTCAGGTATCGCTCGCACACGGTGAGTCAGGGCGGACGGGCGTACGAAACCCACTCACCGCGAGGGGTGAAGAACACCTTCCGGCGACCCGCCGACCCCGGAGCGGCCCGTCCTGATCAGACCCCGGCGATCCGCAGCGCGGCGTCCGCGGTGGCTTCCGCGAAGACGGAGACCGGGCGTTCGGGATCGGAGCGGTGGACGAGGATCACTCCCTCGATCAGACCGAACAACAGGTCCGTACGGAGATCGAGCTCGCTCTTGGCCAGCGCGCCGCCCGCGGCCGTCGCGGCGATCAACTGCCGGTAGGCGTCCTTGAGTTCGGCGCGCACGGCATGAAAGCCGGCGAACCGCTCGGTGCGCACCTCCGGCAGCAGATAGAGGCCGCCCAGGTTGTACGGCCCTCCGCACAGCACCTCGACGTCCGCGCGGCACAGCTGCCACAGCCGGCGTTCGGACGGGACCGTGTCGTCGGCGAGCAGTTCGCGGGCGTACGTCAGCGAGGGCGTGACGGTGGACTCCAGGAGCTCGGCGAGCAGCTCCTCCTTGCCGGAGACGTAGTGGTACATGGACGCCTGCCGCATGCCGGCCCGCTCGGCGACCGCGCGGGTGCTGGTGGCGGCGTACCCGAGCGTGGTGAACAACTCGGCCGCGGCGACGAGGAGTTCGTCACGCGGCGCCAGCCCACTGGCCGGCCGCCGATCGGCCCGTGGCCTGCCGACCCGCCGCCCGGACTCCGCCGCCCCACCTGTCGTACCCATGCGTTCGATCCTCGCACACGGGGACTCACGGCACCGCGCGGCAGAACCACCGGGGGCCTCCGGCGACCTGAAGCGACCACGACCTGGGGCGACGACGACCTGGGGCAACCACGACCTGGAGCGACCGCGAAGGGAACGACCGCGACGGGAGCGACCGCGAAGGGAGCGACGACGAACGGGATGACCGCGAACGGGCACCGGCAGGGCACCCATCCGCCGAGCCACCCCCGGGGCCGGGCCACCACTCACCCCCCGGCGAGCCCCCAGCGAGCCCCCAGCGAGCCCTCGGCGCTCCCCCCGTGAGCCCCCGGTAACCAACCGGCAACACCCGGGCAACCCTCCCGACCCGCCCCGCCCCTAATTTCTGTCAAGCGACAGAAATCACCCGCAGCCGGAGGTCCCGCCATGGCCACAGAGACCACCTACGGAGCCCGAGACCACGCCCGCGCACAGGACGGCACCCGCGCCGAGGCCATGCCCGTCGTCCCCGCCGGCGCCTGGCCGAACCCTCCCTGCGAGGCGGGCCACCTGGTGTGGGCGGAGACCGTCGCGGGCGGCAACTACACCCACCGCGTCCTGGCTCGCGGCACCGAGCTCCGCCTCACCGACCTCCACGGAGACGCCTGCGCCCACCTCCTCCTCTACGCGGAGGGCCGCCCCTGGGAGCGCCTGAACGTCGCCGACACGGTCAAGGTCCAGTGGAACGCCTACCTGGGCGAGGGCCAGCTGCTCCTGTCCGACCAGGGCCGCGTCCTCGCGAGTGTCGTCGCCGACAGCTCCGGCCGCCACGACGCCCTGTGCGGCACCTCCACCCTGGTCCGCAACACCGCGCGCTACGGCGACGGCACCCCCCAGAGCCCCTCCCCCGCCGGCCGCGAGCTCTTCAAGCTGGCCGCCGCGAAGAACGGCCTCGAACCCCGCGATCTCCCGCCCTCCCTCTCCTTCTTCCAGGGCGTGCGGATCCTCGAGGACGGCAGCCTCGACTTCACCGGCTCGGCGGGCCCCGGCGCCAGCGTCACCCTCCGCGCCGAACAGGACGTGACGGTCCTGATCGCGAACGTCCCGCACCCCGCCGACCCCCGGCCCGCCTACGTCAGCACGTCCCTGGAGGTCCTCGCCTGGCGCGCCGAACCCACCCGCGCCGGCGACCCCCTCTGGGACGCCACCCCCGAAGGCCGCCGCGCCTTCCTGAACACCGCCGAATTCCTGGCCTCCCGGGGACACGCGTGAGGACCGCGGAGCGACCCGCGAGGCCCGAACACCCCGGTCCGGACCCGGTGGACGCCGACGCGGCCCGCGAGAACTCCCACGCGGAAACCGAGGGCACCCACACGAACCCCGCCCGGCCGCGCCCGACACCCGAGAGCACCCGCTCAACCCGCAAGAGCGCCCGCCCCACTCCCGACCGCCCCCGCCCACACCCCAAGGAGACTCCCATGAAGACCGTGGTACCGGCCCGCGCCGCCTGGTCCTCCGTCATCCGCGAGGGCGAGACGCTCACCATCACCGACCTGTACGGCAACCAGGCCGTCGACTTCCTCGTCTACGACGCCCACGACACGGCCGTCCGCTACAGCGCCCCCGACACCATCCAGGCGCAGGGCGGCATCTTCCTCACCACGGGCAGCGTGCTGATGTCCGGCGAGCACACCCCGCTGATGACGGTCACCGCCGACGACGTGGGCCGCCACGACACGGTCGGCGGCGCCTGTTCCAAGGAGTCCAACACCCTGCGCTACGGCCACCACACCTGGTCGCAGCACGCCTGCGTGGACAACTTCCTGGCGGAAGGCGCGAAGTACGGCCTCGGCAAGCGCGACCTCGTCTCCAACATCAACTGGTACATGAACGTCCCGGTCGAGCAGGACGGCACCCTCGGCATCGTCGACGGCATCTCCGCCCCCGGCCTCTCCCTGACCCTGCGCGCCGACCGTGACGTCCTCGTCCTCGTCTCCAACTGCCCCCAGGTCAACAACCCTTGCAACGGCTTCGACCCGACGCCGGTGGAGATGACGATCGAGACCGCGGTGTCCTCGACGGGAGCCGGCGCATGACCTTCGACACCCTCCTCGTCGCCAACCGCGGCGAGATCGCGGTCCGCATCATCCGCACCGCCCGCCAACTGGGCCTGCGCACCGTCGCGGTGTACTCCGACGCCGACCGCGCCGCCCCCCACGTCCGCCTCGCCGACACAGCCGTACGCCTGGGCCCCGCCCCCGCGAAGGAGTCGTACCTCGACGCCGACCTGGTCCTGAAGGCCGCCAAGGACTCGGGCGCGGGCGCGGTCCACCCGGGCTACGGCTTCCTGTCCGAGGACGCCGAGTTCGCGCGCCGGTGCGAGGCCGCGGGGATCGTGTTCGTCGGCCCCACGCCCCAGCAGCTGGAGCTGTTCGGCGCCAAGCACACGGCCAGGGCCGCGGCGGAGGCGGCCGGAGTGCCGCTCGCGCCGGGCACCGGCCTGCTGCCCTCCCTCGAAGACGCCCTGGAAGCGGCCGACACCATCGGCTATCCCGTCATGCTCAAGGCCACCGGCGGGGGCGGCGGCATCGGCATGTCGGCCTGCCGCTCCGCCGCCGAACTGACCGACGCCTGGGACCGGGTGCAGCGCGTCGCGGCCGCCTCCTTCTCCTCCGCCGGCGTCTTCCTGGAACGGCTCGTCGAGCGGGCCCGCCATGTCGAGGTGCAGGTCTTCGGCGACGGCGCCGGCACGGTCGTCACCTTCGGCGACCGCGACTGCTCCCTCCAGCGCCGTAACCAGAAGGTCCTGGAGGAGGCCCCGGCCCCGGACCTGCCCGACCACGTCCGCACCCAACTCGCCGCCAGCGCACGCGACTTGTGCGCCTCGGTCGACTACCGCTCCGCCGGGACCGTCGAGTTCGTCTACGACGCCGCCCGCGAGGAGGCCTACTTCCTGGAGGTCAACACCCGTCTCCAGGTGGAACATCCGGTCACCGAGGAGATCTACGGCGTCGACCTGGTCGCCTGGATGCTCCGCCTGGCCCGCGGCGAGCGGGACGTCGTGCACGAACCCGGCCCCCCGCACGGCCACGCCGTCGAGGCCCGCCTCTACGCCGAGGACCCCTCCCGTGAACACCGGCCCAGCGCGGGCCTGTTGACCCGGGTGGAGTTCCCCACCGGGGTCCGCGTGGACGGCTGGGTGGAGACGGGCACCGAGGTGACGACGTCGTACGACCCGATGCTCGCGAAGGTCATCGCGTACGGCCCCGACCGCGCCCACGCGCTCCAGCGGCTGGACGAGGCGCTGGCCCGCACCCGCGTCGACGGCATCGAGACCAACCTGGGCCTGGTCCGGGCCGCGCTCACGGATCCCGCCTTCCAGGCCGCGGCCCACTCCACGGCGACCCTCGCCCGGGTGACCGACCCGACCCCGCGCATCGAGGTCGTGGCCCCCGGCACCCTCACCACGGTCCAGGACTGGCCGGGCCGCACCGGCTACTGGCAGGTCGGCGTGCCCCCGTGCGGCCCCATGGACGACCGTTCCTTCCGGCTCGGCAACCAGGCGCTGGGCAACCCGGAAGGCGCTCCCGGCCTCGAATGCACCCTCCAGGGCCCGGCGTTGAGGTTCACCCACCCCACGACCGTCTGTGTGACCGGCGCCCCGGCCCCGGTGACCGTGGACGGCACCCCGGTCGCCCAGTGGGAGCCGGTCCGGATACCGGCGGGCGGGACCCTGGAGGTGGGCGCACCCGCCGAGCACGGCCTGCGCACCTACGTCCTCTTCGCCGGCGGCCTCGACATCCCCGCCTTCCTCGGCAGCGCGAGCACCTTCACGCTGGGCCGCTTCGGCGGCCACGGCGGCCGGGCACTGCGCACCGGGGACGTGCTGCACGGCGGTGGGGGCATCCCGTACGACGGCGGAGGCACCACCCCGCACGGCGGCGGGGGCATCCCGTATGACGGCGGAGACACCACCCCGCACAGCCGCCGCCCCGACGCGGCACGCGCCCCCGAGGCAGCGCCCGCCACCCCGACCCGGGACCGCCCCACCTTCACCTCCACCTGGCACATCGCCGCCGTCGAAGGCCCGCACGCCGCCCCGGAGTTCTTCACCGAAGAGGACATCCGCGACTTCTACGCAGCCGACTGGAAGGTCCACTTCAACTCGGCGCGCACCGGCGTCCGCCTGGTCGGCCCCAAGCCCCGCTGGGCCCGCACCGACGGCGGCGAGGCGGGTCTGCACCCGTCCAACATCCACGACACCCCCTACTCGGTCGGAGCCGTCGACTACACCGGTGACATGCCGGTGCTGCTCGGCCCGGACGGGCCCTCGCTGGGCGGTTTCGTCTGCCCGGCGACCGTGATCAGCACCGAGCGCTGGAAACTGGGCCAGCTGCGACCGGGCGACACCGTGCGCTTCATACCGGTGACCACGGACGGCTCGGAGCGCCCGGCCATCGTGGACGGCGGCATCCTCGCCCGCGACGGCGACGTCACCTACCGCCGCAGCGGCGACGACAACCTGCTGGTCGAATTCGGGCCCATGCAGCTCGACCTGGCCCTCCGCATGCGCGTCCACGCCCTGATGGAGGCGCTGGCCGAGCGGGGCCCGGACGGCATCACCGACCTGACCCCCGGCATCCGCTCGCTCCAGATCCAGACGGACCCCACCCGCCTCCCGCAAGATCAACTGCTCACCGTCGTACGGGAGATCACCACCTCGCTCCCCCCGTCCGACGAGCTCGTCGTCCCCTCCCGCACGGTTCACCTCCCCCTCTCCTGGGACGACCCCGCCACCCGCGAGGCGATCGCCCGCTACATGGCCGGCGTCCGCGACGACGCCCCCTGGTGTCCGTGGAACATCGAGTTCATCCGCCGCGTCAACGGCCTGGACTCGGTGCACGACGTCCACCGCACGGTCTTCGACGCGGAGTACCTCGTGCTGGGCCTGGGAGACGTCTACCTGGGCGCCCCCGTGGCCACCCCGCTCGACCCGCGCCACCGCCTGGTGACCACGAAGTACAACCCGGCCCGCACCTGGACGGCCGAGAACTCGGTCGGCATCGGCGGCGCGTATCTGTGCATCTACGGCATGGAAGGGCCCGGCGGCTACCAGTTCGTGGGCCGTACGACCCAGGTGTGGTCGCCCTGGCAGCAGCGCGGCGCGTTCGAGCCGGGCTCGCCCTGGCTGCTGCGCTTCTTCGACCGCATCAAGTGGTACCCGGTGGAGGCGGACGAACTCCTGGAGCTCCGCGCGGACATCACCTCCGGCCGCTTTGTGCCCCGCATCGAGGAGGGCACCTTCTCGCTCGCCGAGTACCAGCGCTTCCTGGCCGAACACGCCGAGTCCATCGAGGAGTTCAGGGCACGCCAGCAGACGGCCTTCGGCGCGGAACGGGACGCGTGGGAGGCGGCGGGCGAGTTCGCCCGGGCCGAGTCGGCGTCCGCACCGGCGCCCATCCCCACCGACATGGTCATCCCTCCCGGCGCCCGTCTGATCGAGGCCGAATTCGCGGCTTCCGTATGGCAGTTGAACGTGGCCCCGGGCGACGAGGTGACGGCCGGCCAGCCGCTCCTCGCTCTGGAGGCGATGAAGATGGAGTCCAGGGTGCACGCGCCGGCCGACGGCGTGGTCACGGAGATCCTGGCAAGGCCCGGCGACCAGGTGGAGGCGGGGACGGCACTGCTCGTCCTGGCCCCGCAGGCCGCTGTCGCGGAGCCCGCACAGTGAAAGAGGAGCACACCATGTCCACCACCGTCACCCGGGTCCGCGCCGCCTACGACCGCGTCGAGGCTGTGGACCGCCCCGAGATCTGGATCGACCTGCGCCCACGGGACGAGGTCGAGCGGGAGGCCCGCGCGATCGACGAACGGCTGGCGCGGGGCGAGCAACTGCCGCTCGCGGGACGTCTGTTCGCTGCCAAGGGCAACATCGACGTGGCCGGACTGCCCACGACCGCGGGCTGTCCGTCGTACGCCTACCACCCCGAGGCCGACGCCCCGGTGGTCGCCGCTCTGCGCGCCGCGGGCGCACTCGTGCTCGGCACCACGAACCTGGACCAGTTCGCGACGGGCCTGGTCGGCACCCGCTCCCCGTACGGCGCGGTCCGCAACGCGTACGACCCGTCCCGCATCAGCGGCGGCTCCAGCTCCGGCTCGGCGGTGGCGGTGGCCCTGGGCATCGTCGACTTCGCGCTCGGTACCGACACGGCGGGCTCGGGCCGGGTCCCGGCCGCCTTCAACGGCATCGTCGGCCTCAAGCCCACCCGCGGTCTGGTCCCCACCACCGGTGTCGTCCCGGCCTGCGCCTCGATCGACTGCGTGACGGTCTTCGCCCGCACCCTCCCGGAGGCCGAGCAGGCCCTGGCCCACATGGCGACAGGCACCGCCCCGTCCCTCCCCGGCCGCCGCCCCGGCCCCTGGCGGATCGCGGTCCCCCCGCGCGAGCAGCTCGGCGAACTGGACGAGGGCTGGACGGAGGCGTACGAGGCCGCGGTGCGCCGACTGACCGCGGCGGGCGCGTCGATCCGCGAACTCGACCTCACGCCCTTCACCGAGGCGGCGGCGATGCTCTACGAGGGAGCGTTCGTCGCCGAGCGCTACACCGCGGTGGGAGCCTTCATCGACAAGGCGACAGCGGCGAACGACGACTCCCTCGACCCCACGGTCGCCGCGATCATCACCCGGGCCCGCGACCTCCCGGCCCACCAGCTCTACGCCGACCTGGACCGACTGGCCGCCCTGCGGAACCGGGCCCTGACGGAACTGTCGGACGCGGACGCCCTGCTCCTGCCCACGACTCCCGGCCACCCCACCCTCGCCGACGTGGCCGCCGACCCCGTGGGCACCAACGCCCGCCTGGGCCGCTTCACCAACTCCACGAACCTCTTCGACCTGGCCGCGGTGGCGGTCCCGACCGGCGAGGTGAACGGCCTCCCCTTCGGAGTGATGCTGATCGGCCCGGCGCACACCGACGAGCGCCTGGCGAGCATCGCGCGTCTGCTCCAGCCCGAGACCCAGCTCGCGGTGGTCGGCGCCCATCTGACGGGCCAGCCCCTGAACCCCCAACTGCTCGCACTGGGCGCCCGCCTGGACCGCACGACGACCACGGCCCCGGTCTACCGCCTGCACGCCCTGCACACGGATCCCCCGAAGCCGGGCCTGGTCCACGTGGGTGAGGACGGCGCTCAGATCGAGACAGAGATCTGGCGCCTCCCGGCAGAGGGCCTGGGCCGCCTCCTGACGACACTCCCCCGCCCGATGGCGCTGGGCAGCGTCCAGCTGTCGGACGGAAGCCGCGTCCCCGGCTTCCTGTGCGAACCGGCCGCACTGGAGAACGCCGAGGACATCACGTCATACGGAGGCTGGCGCAGCTACTTGAATCGCAGCTGACTGCAACTCCCTGGGGGCGCGGGGCTGTGTTGGATGTGCGGCTACCGCCGCGTGGGCGCGACCAGCCACAGCGAACCCGCACCCGCCAACCAATCCGTCACCCCACCGACGAGTAGGCCACAACCCCCCGCAACAACAGATCAACAGCCTTACGCGCATTCTTCGCGACGGACGACGACCCCTCGCCCCCAGAAACCGGCGCCGCCGCAGAGATCTGCCCGAGCACATCAATCACCTGCTTGCACCACCGCACAAAGTCCCCGGCCGGCATCTCCGCCTCCCGGAGAACCTCGTCGAGCCCCTTCCCGGAAGCCCACATGTACGCGGCCCAGGCGAACCCGAGATCCGGCTCCCGCTGCCCGACCCCCTCCGTCTGGTTGATCCGGAAGTCCTCCTCCAGCGCGTCCAGCCGCCCCCAGATCCGCACCATCTCCCCGAGCGCGGCCTTGGCCTTCCCGGACGGCAGCTTGGGCGCCATCGCGTCGTCGCCGACCCGCGCCTCGTACACCAGCGCCGAGACGCACGCGGCGAGTTCGGCGGGGCCGAGCCCTTCCCAGACGCCTTCCCGCAGGCACTCGCTGGCGAGCAGATCGAGCTCGCCGTACAACCGGGCCAGCCGCTTGCCGTGTTCGGTGACCTCGTCGCCGCGCAGGTAGTCCAGCTCGGTCAGCAGCGCCACGATCCGGTCGAAGGTTCGGGCGATGGTGTTGGTGCGCCCCTCGATCCGCCGCTCCAGCTGCGAGGTGTCCCGCAGCAGCCGGTGGTACCGCTCGGCCCAACGGGCGTGGTCCTCGCGGTCGTTGCACCCATGGCAGGGATGTGCGCGGATCGCCGTGCGCAGCCGGGCGATCTCCCGGTCGTCGGCGGCCTGGGACCGCTTCTTGCGGGCCCGCTCGGGCGGGATGTGCCCGGCCTTGGTGCGCAGCGCGGAGGCGAGGTCCCGACGCGACTGCGGTGAGCGGGGGTTGAAGGACTTCGGGATCCGCATCCGCTCCAGCGCCTCGACGGGCACCGGGAAGTCCATCGACGCGAGCCGCTTGACCTGCCGCTCGGCGGTCAGCACCAGCGGCCGCGGGCCGTCATGGTGCTCGAAGCCCCGGTGGCCGTTGGACCGCCCGGCGGGCAGCCCCGGGTCGAGGACGAGTGCGAGACCGGCGTACTTGCCCGTCGGTACATGGATGACATCACCCGGCCTGAGCTTCTCCAGCGCCACGGCCGCCTCGGCCCGCCGCTCGTTCGCTCCCTGCCGGGCCAGCTCGGTCTCCCGGTCCTTCAGCTCCCGCCGCAGTCGCGCGTACTCCTCGAAGTCGCCGAGGTGGCAGGTCATGGAGGCCTTGTAGCCGTCCAGGCCCTCCTCGTTGCGCTGCACCTGCCGCGAGATGCCGACGACCGACTTGTCGGCCTGGAACTGCGCGAAGGACGTCTCCAGGAGCTCACGCGAGCGGTGCCGCCCGAACTGCTCCACGAGGTTGACCGCCATGTTGTACGACGGCTTGAAGCTGGACCGCAGCGGATACGTGCGCGTGCCCGCCAGTCCCGCGAGGTGCTCGGGGCTGCTGCCGCGCTGCCACAGCACCACCGCGTGACCCTCGACGTCGATACCGCGGCGCCCCGCACGGCCCGTCAGCTGGGTGTACTCGCCGGGGGTGATGTCGGCGTGCTGCTCGCCGTTCCACTTGACGAGCTTCTCCAGCACCACGGACCGCGCGGGCATGTTGATGCCCAGGGCGAGCGTCTCGGTCGCGAACACGGCCTTGACCAGGCCGCGCACGAACAGTTCCTCGACGACCTCCTTGAAGGTCGGCAGCATGCCCGCGTGGTGGGCCGCGATACCGCGCTCCAGGCCCTCCAGCCATTCGTAGTACCCGAGGACATGGAGGTCCTCGGTCGGGATCGACGCGGTGCGCTCCTCGACGAGCGCGCGCACCTTGGCCCGCGCCTCGTCGTCGTTCAGCCGCAGCCCCGCGTACAGGCACTGCTGCACGGCCGCCTCGCAGGCGGCGCGGCTGAAGATGAAGGTGATGGCGGGCAGGAGGCCTTCGGCGTCGAGGCGCTCGATGACCTCGGGCCGGCTGGGCGTCCACACCCGGGAGCGCTGCCGGCGCTCCCGCTCCCGGTCGGCCTCGCGCATGGCCCGGCCGCGTCTGCGGTCCTGGTACGAGGGCCGCTGGGCCTCCATCCGGGCCAGCCGGACGAGGTCGGGGTTGACGGCCTTCTTGCTGCCCTCGCCCTCCTCGAACAGGTCGTACATCCGCCGTCCGGCGAGCACGTGCTGGAACAGCGGCACGGGCCGGTGCTCGGAGACGATCACCTGGGTGTCACCACGGACGGTGTCGAGCCAGTCGCCGAACTCCTCGGCGTTGGACACGGTCGCCGACAGCGACACCAGGGTCACCGACTCGGGGAGGTGGATGATCACCTCTTCCCACACGGCGCCCCGGAAGCGGTCGGAGAGGTAGTGCACCTCGTCCATGACCACGTATCCGAGGCCGAGGAGGGTCTGCGAGCCCGCGTACAGCATGTTCCGCAGGACCTCGGTGGTCATCACGACCACGGGGGCGTCGGAGTTGACGCTGTTGTCACCGGTGAGCAGACCGACCTTGTCGGCGCCGTAACGGCGGCTGAGGTCGGCGTACTTCTGGTTGGACAGCGCCTTGATGGGGGTCGTGTAGAAGCACTTCTTGCCCTGCTGGAGGGCGAGGTGGACGGCGAACTCGCCGACGATCGTCTTGCCGGAGCCGGTGGGGGCGGCGACCAGCACGCCCTTCCCCGCTTCGAGAGCCTTGCAGGCCTCGATCTGGAAGGGGTCGAGACCGAAGTCGTACATCTCGCGGAAGCCCGCGAGCGCGGTGGCCTGCTCGGCTGCCCGCAGGCGGGCTGCCGCGTACCGCTCGGCCGGTGAGAGGTCCTCTGTCATCGTGCTTTCGAGCGTACCGGGCCCCACTGACAACAGGACGATCATTATCCGGATCGGATCCCGTGAAACCTGCTCTTCACGCAGTTCAAGGCCCTATGACGGTCACGGCCGCGCGAACGCACCGTGCGGTGAGCGGCAGCGCTCCGAGGGGTTCACCGTCCGCGTACCCGGTCACGCCCGGTGCGGCGATCTCGACCTTCGCCGCCCGCACCACGCTGACCTCGGGATGGTCGACGTGGGTGCCCCGGTACACGCTCGGGAACACCCGCAACAGGGTCGTACGGCTGCAGTCGCCGACCACGGTGACGTCGAACAGCCCGTCGGTGAGGTCGGCACCGGGGCAGATCCGCATGCCGCCGCCGTACGACGAGCCGTTGCCGACGGCCACCAGGGTCGCCTCGGCCTCGCGCACCTCGCCGTCGTCGAGGGTGATCCGGTACGGGAGGGGCCGGAAGGCGGCGAGTTCGGCGAGCAGGGCGAGGTCGTACTTGAGGCGGCCGGTGGGCCATCTCATGCGGTTGCCGCGGTCGTTGACGCGGGAGTCGAAGCCGGAGGCGAGGACGGTGCCGAACCAGTGGTCGCCGACCCGGCCGAGGTCGATGTCGTGCAGGCGGCTGTCCTTGAGGGCCTCGGCGATCAGCCGGCCCGCGGCGGCGGGGTCGCGCACCGGCAGGCCGAGGGCGCGGGCGAAGTCGTTGCCGGTGCCGACCGCGACCAGGCCGAAGGGGGTGCGGGTGCCGGCCACGGCCTGGAGGGCGAGGTTCGCCATGCCGTCGCCGCCGACGGCGATCAGGGCGCCGGTGCCGGCCTGGACGGCGGCACGCGCGCGTGCGAGGGCGTCGGGGGCGTTCTCGCCGAGGACGGTCCGGACCGAGAAGCCGGCCGCCCGCAACGCGGAAGCGGCCGGCTGCGCCGCTCGGGCGCCCCGGCCGCGGCCCGCGGTGGGGTTGACGAAGAGGGTGATCTCGCAGGTCACAGAAGTGACCTTATGAGCTGTGCCCCGGTCGTCAGGTCACGTCGTCATAACCGTTGACCCGGTCCGTGGCCGACTGCTCGGGCAGCGCCCGGCTGGCGGAGACGGTCTCGACCTCGCCGATGTCCTCGGGGGTGAGATCCAGGTCGGACGCCTCGTCGTCGGCCGGGCCCTCGGCCTCGCGGCGGCGCTTGCGGCGGTCGTTGAGCAGGGAGAAGGCGGTCGCACCGAAGTACAGCACCCAGATCGGCGCGGCGAGCGCCAGCATCGTCAGCGGGTCGGTGCTCGGCGTGGCGACGGCCGCGAACACGGTGATGGCCATGATCATGCCGCGCCACCAGCCGAGCATGCGCTTGCCGGTGATCAGCCCGGTGAGGTTGAGGAAGACCAGCAGCAGCGGCAGCTCGAAGGAGAGGCCGAAGACCAGCACCATGCGCAGGACGAGGTCGAGCAGGTCGTCCAGGGGCAGCAGGTTGGAGGTGCCGCCCGGGGTGAAGCCGATCAGCACCTCGGCCGTGGTCGGCAGGACCGAGTAGGCGAAGTAGGCGCCGATGAGGAAGAGGGGGGCGCCGGTGCCGACGAACGCGTAGGCGTACTTCTTCTCGTGCCGGTGCAGGCCGGGGGCGACGAAGGCCCACAGCTGGTAGAGCCAGACCGGGGATGCGGCGACGACACCGGCCATCAGGGACACCTTCAGCGCGAGCGTGAAGGGTGTGAGAAGGCCGTTGATGGTGATCTCGGCGCACGGCTTGGTCGACTTCGTCGACCGGGCCAGTTCCGCGAAGGACTTGTCACAGCCGACCGAGTCGAGGATCGGCCTGGTGATCAAGTTGATGATGTCGTTGTAGAAGAAGGCGGCGATCACCGTGACGACGATGATGGCCAGCATCGCTTTCGCGAGCCGGTTGCGGAGCTCGCGAAGGTGATCCGCGAGTGGCATCCGCCCCTCGGGATCCTTCTCCTCTTTGCGGGCAGACTTGAGCAACCCACGTTCCCATCTCGTGCAGGCGGGCCGGAGGTCACCGGCCCCGCGTCAGCGCTTGGTCGTGTCCGTCGGCTCGCTGACCGGGCGCGAGCTGGTCACGTCGCCGGGGGAAGCCTGGATGGTGCGCTGAGAGGCCTGCTCGTCGGTGGTGGGCGGGCCGGCCGGGGTGGTCGTGCTGCCGCTGCCCTCGTCCTTCATCGCCTTGGCCTCGCTCTTGAGGATGCGGGCGGACTTGCCCAGCGAGCGCGCCATGTCGGGAAGCTTCTTCGCGCCGAACAGCAGGATGATGACGACGAGGATGAGAATGATCTCGGGGGCGCCGAGCCTTCCGAACATAAGTCTTTACCTTCTCACCGAGGCGGCTTGTGGGGTGCTGTCCGACCGGTCGGACATGTGTCCGATCAGCCGTGCTGACAGCGATCGTAACGCTGAGGGGTGAACGCCTGGCAATCCCTGTGCGTACTCCCGGTTCGCGGCCGAGCCTCGTTATCCGGACCGCGACCAGCAGCGTACCTGCCGACCCTGCCACGGTGACAGGGCGAAGTGGCCCAAAACGCTTCCGGCGCCCGACTCACACCTGACTCTCAGCCGCACTCACAGCGAGTCCGCGGAACGGGCCGTGCTCACCGCCGCCCGCTCCAGGTCCTCCGCGGCCCGGTTGATGCGCCGCGCGGAGTCCGTGACCTGGCGTCCGAGGCGCTGTGCCTCCAGGAAGACCCGCACGGCGAGCACGCCCAGGACGGCGAGACCCACGAAACCCACAGCTACCGCGAACATCGGCCAGAACATGGCACCGAGCCTAGAGGGTGGAGTGCAGCCGCAGCGTCCGCACCCCGCCACCGGTCAGCAGCTCCACGATCCGCTCGCCGGCGGGCTTGCGGACGGCGGCTCCGCACTCGGGGCAGGTGAAGGAGTAGAAGGTGGTGCGGCTGCTCGCGCCGATGGCGAGGCGCAGGGCGCTCGCGGCCAGCTCGAACCGCTCCCGGCAGTCCGGGCAGCCGGCCTTGAAGGTCACCGGAGCCACGCTTCTCATCCCCGCGAAGGCGGCAGCCACCGTCATCCCCGCACCGGACGTCGCCGACTCGCTCAAAGCCCCTGCTCCCGCCTGTCGTCCTGACCGTCGCCCCGCCCCTGGGGCCCCGCGCCCGTCCCGTGGGCGCCGTGCGCCTCGACCCCGTCGTAGGCCGCCAGCGCCTCGCGGGCCGCCTCACGGGCGCTGTCGGCGAGGTCGCGCGGCGAGACGATACGGCCGTCACGGCCGAGCCGGAGCGCCAGGCGCCGAAGCGACGCCGGGTCGGGGGTGCGGAGGGTAATACGCAGCCCGCCGTCGGAAAGCTCATCCGCACTGTCGTGCGGGTAGTACTCGGCGACCCAGCGGCCGCCCGGACCGACCTCGACGACCACCTCGGGATCCTCGGCGGCGGGCTGCACGAGCCCTTCGGAGAGGTCCCTGAGCTCGATCTCCGGGGGCGCGGAGGGCTCGTCGAGGATCTTGATCTCGGCGACCCGGTCGAGCCGGAAGGTGCGCCGCGCCTCGGAGCGACGGCACCAGGCCTCGACATAGGTGTGGCCGACGCTGACCAGCCGGATCGGGTCGATCTCGCGTTCGGTGAGCTCGTCGCGGGCCGGGGAGTAGTAGCGGATCCACAGCCGGCGGCGCTCGGAGATGGCCCGGTCGACGTCCGCGAAGACCCCGCCCTCGGACTCGAAGGTCACCGACAGCCGCGCGCTGGCCCCGGCGGTCTCACCGGCCGCGGTCTCGACCTTGGCGGTGGCCCGCAGCAGCGCCTGCCGGTCGCTCTCCCTGAGGCCCGGCAGCGTGGAGACCGCGCGGGCGGCCACCAGGAGCGCGGTCGCCTCGTCGGCGGCGAGCCGGAGCGGCTCGGCCGTCTCCTCGCCGAGGGCGGCCGGGTTGTGCCACCAGATCCGCTCGCCGTCGGTGTCGATGTCGAGCAGGTCGCCGCCGCGGAAGCTGGTGCCGCACATGGGCAGCACGTCGAGGTCGGAGACCAGCTCGTCCTCGGTGATCCCGAAGGCCCGGGCGACGTCCTCGACCCGCGCCCCGGGACGCTCCTTCAGATAGGTCACCAGGGAGAGCATCCGCCGGGTCTGGTCGATGGCGTTCGTCGGCCTGACCGGTTTGCCTGCCATGATCTCTTCCGCTCCCCCTCAGCCCTTGGCCACGGCACGCAGCCGGTCCACCACGTCGGCCCGCAGCTCGGCGGGCTCCAGGACCACCACGTCGGGACCGAACTCCACCAGCCAGGCGTCCAGGCCGTGGCCGTACGGAATCTCCAACTCGTCCCAGCCGTCGCCGAGTTCCCGCACCGCGGTGGCCTTCGCCCGCAAGGGGTACCCGGCGCCGGTGCGCAGCCGGATCAGCGCGCTGCGGTCGGCGGTCTCCCCCGCCCACCCCGCCACGGTCTCGCGGACGGTGACGACATCGGGGACCGGGGCGGTGAAGCGCGTCCCGCGCGAGCGCACCTTGCCGGTGATCCGGGAGAGCCGGAACACCCGCTCGGCGCCCCGGTCGCGGTCGAACCCGGCCAGGTACCAGTGGCCTCGCCAGCACTCCAGCGCCCACGGCTCGACATGGCGGGGCTCGGGGTGGGCGGCGGTGGCCTTGCGGTAGTCGAAGACGACCGGGCGGCGGTCGCGGCAGGCGAGCATCAGCGGCTCGAAGGAGGCCTCGTGCACCGGGATGCGCGGCTCCAGGGCGCCGTGCGCCTCGTAGGGGTCCACGTCCTCGGGCAGCCCCGCCGCGCGCAGCTTCTGCAACGCGCCGCTGGCCGCCCCGGCGAGCCGGGCCTGCTGCCACACCTTGGCGGCAAGACCCAGGGCCGCGGCCTCCTCGGCGTCGAGGGTGATGGGCGGCAGCCGGTTGCTGTCCCGCCGGGCGAGATAGCCGACTTCGCCGTCGAGGTTCTCAACGGTCTCGATGACGAGCCCGAGTTCGCGCAGATCGTCCTTGTCGCGCTCGAACATCCGGTTGAAGGAGTCGTCGGAATTCGCTTCCAGGTAGGCCTCGATGGACTCCCGAAGCTCGCGCTTGCTGAGCGGCCGTCGCGTCCCGAGCAGACACAGCGCCAGGTTCATCAGCCGCTCGGCCTTGGCAATGGCCATCGACGCCCTTCGCCTCCCTATGGTGCTTACGGACGATGACCGTACCGCCCCGAAGGAGCAAGGCAAAAGCCGAGGGCCCATGCACGGACAGGCATGGACCCTGGTCGATCGCATCCGGTCGGATGTCGTACGACGATCCGACCGCGACGCGATCTTTTACGACTCTTCTGATGCCGCGGTACGACGATCAGACGGCGATGAGGTCGACCACGAAGATCAGGGTCTCACCGGGCTTGATCGCCGGGGTCGGGCTCTGGTTGCCGTAGGCGAGGTGGGCCGGAATGGTCAGCTGGCGACGGCCACCGACCTTCATGCCCTGCACACCCTGGTCCCAGCCCTTGATGACCCGGCCGCCGCCCAGCGGGAAACGGAAGGGCTGACCGCGGTTCCAGCTGGCGTCGAACTCCTCGCCGGTGCTGAAGGAGACGCCCACGTAGTGGACGGTGACGGTCTGGCCGGCCTGCGCAACCTCGCCGTCGCCCTCCCAGATGTCCTTGATCTCCAGGTCCGCCGGGGGCGCGCCCTCAGGGAAGTCGATCTCGGGCTTGTCGATGCTCACGTCACTCGCTCCTGCTTGTTCACGGAAAGGCAACAGAGACCAGTCTTACATCCCCGCCGCAAGGACCTGCGCGCATGTCCCCCGTGCGTCACATCTTCGCCAGGATGTCCACGGTGAAGACCAGCGTGGAGTCCTTCTCGATACCGCTGCCGGCCGGCGGATTGTCGCCGTAGCCCAGCTTCGGCGGGATCGAGATCAGCACCCGGCTGCCGACCTTCTTGCCGGTCAGGCCCTGCGCCCAGCCCTTGACGACCTGCTGGAGCGAGAACGACGCCAGCTGCCCCCTGCTGTACGTCGAGTCGAACTCCTTGCCGGAGTCCCACACCACGCCCTTGTACTGCACGAGCAGGGTGCTGTCGGCCGCGACCTCGTCGCCGTCGCCCTCGATGACGTACTCCGACACCAGCTTGGTGGGCGCGTCCTTCTTGGGCACCTCGATGGAGGGGGCCTTGCCGTCGGTGTTGGTGCCGACCTTGGGCAGGGCGGCGTCGTCCTGCGGGACGATCTTGCCCTTGGCCGAGCTCTTGCCGTTGAACGCGTTCTGGATGTCGACCACGAACACCAGCGTGTCGGTGCCCTTGATGCCCGCCTGCGCGTTGCCCTCCTTGCCGTACGCCCAGGTGGGCGGCACCGAGAACTCGACGCGGCTGCCGGCCTTCTTGCCCGGCAGCGCGTACCGCCAGCCGTCGATGATGCTGTTCTGCGCGAGCTGGATGACCAGGGGCGTCTTGCGGTCGTAGGAGTTGTCGAAGATCTTCGCGGTGGAGTAGATCTGGCCGAGGTAGTGCGCCTGGATGTAGTCGCCCTCGGCGACCGTGGTGCCGTTGCCCGTGATCAGCGTCCTGACCGCGAGCTGGTCGGAGGGCTCCCCGCTGCCCTTCGCCACGGTCGGCTTCTCACCGAACTTGGCGCCCGCGGTGATCGCCGGCAGCGGACCGTCCACGATCTTCGGCGGCGGCGCCGACGAGGCCGAGGACGACGCCGAGGGTGACGTGCTCTCGCTCGCCTTGCTCGAGTCGGACTTGTCGTCACCGCATGCGGCGAGTGTGGCCAGTCCTGCGGGAACGGCAATGATGAGTGAGCGTCGGCGCACGGTGGGGGCCTCGTAATCGGTCGATCTTGTTGATGGCGTGCGCGCAACTCTACGGCGTGCGAAGGGCGCCGTACGGGAAACGTACGGCGCCCGTGTTGCGTTCCGACGGTGATTCGGAACGCTCTGCTCACATTCCGGCGATCAGTTTCTCCACCCGGTCGTCGACCGACCGGAACGGGTCCTTGCACAACACCGTGCGCTGCGCCTGGTCGTTGAGCTTCAGGTGCACCCAGTCGACGGTGAAGTCCCGGCGCTGTTCCTGAGCCCTGCGGATGAAGTCACCGCGCAGCCGGGCCCGAGTGGTCTGCGGGGGAACGGACTTGCCCTCGAAGATCTTCAAGTCGTTGCAGATACGGGCGGCTTGGCCCTTCCTCTCCAGAAGGTAGTAGAGACCACGACGGCGGTGAATGTCGTGATACGCGAGGTCTATCTGCGCGACCCGCGGATGGGACATGGTCATGTTGTGCTTGGCCCGGTACCGCTCGATGAGCTTGTACTTCATGACCCAGTCGATCTCGGTGCCGATCCGGTCGAGGTCCTCGGCCTCGATCGCGTCCAGCGTGCGGCCCCACAGCTCCAGGACCTGCTCGACGGTGCCGGTGCGGATGCCCCGGCGCTCGCAGAAGTCCACGGCCTTCTCGTAGTACTCGCGCTGCACCTCCAGCGCGGAGGCCTCCCGGCCGCTGGCCAGACGCACCTTGCGCCGGCCGGTGATGTCGTGGCTGACCTCGCGGATCGCCCGGATCGGGTTCTCCAGGGTCAGGTCGCGCATCACGGTGCCCGCCTCGATCATGCGCAGCACCAGGTCGGTCGCGCCGACCTTGAGCAGCATGGTCGTCTCGGACATGTTCGAGTCGCCCACGATGACGTGCAGACGCCGGTAGCGCTCGGCGTCCGCGTGCGGTTCGTCGCGGGTGTTGATGATCGGCCTCGACCGGGTCGTCGCCGAGGAGACGCCCTCCCAGATGTGCTCGGCCCGCTGACTGACGCAGTACACCGCGCCCCGCGGGGTCTGCAGCACCTTGCCGGCGCCACACAGAAGCTGCCGGGTGACCAGGAACGGAATGAGAATGTCCGCCAGCCGGGAGAACTCCCCATGGCGTGCGACGAGGTAGTTCTCGTGGCAGCCGTAGGAGTTTCCGGCCGAGTCGGTGTTGTTCTTGAAGAGGTAGACGTCGCCCGCGATTCCTTCCTCGTGCAGGCGTCGTTCGGCGTCCACCAGGAGTCCTTCGAGAATGCGCTCGCCGGCCTTGTCGTGGGTGACCAGCTCGGTCACGTTGTCACATTCGGGTGTCGCGTATTCCGGATGTGAGCCCACGTCGAGATAGAGGCGTGCGCCGTTTCGCAGAAAGACATTGCTGCTGCGGCCCCATGACACGACACGGCGGAAGAGGTACCGCGCCACCTCGTCGGGAGACAGGCGCCGCTGTCCCCTGAACGTACACGTGACGCCGTACTCGTTCTCCAGCCCGAAAATGCGGCGGTCCATGAGTGAACATTACGCCCGATCCCCCGAGCTGAAACGGGGTTCGGCAGCACGGTTTGGATCATTTTCCGATGACGAGGCAACTACCGCCCGCACCACGGGAGCTGTGAGGACGCGCCCCGTGACCAGCAGAACCAGCAGCGACACACCCCCCGCGACCCCCGGCACCGCGAAGCCCCACAGGGCCCCGCCCCGCTCGACGACCGGGCCCGCGAGGCCCGTTCCGACCGAGGCGCCCACGGTGAACGTCGTCACGAGCCAGGAGAACGCCTCGGTGACCGTCCCGGTCGGCGCGTGCCGGTCCACCAGGACGAACGCGCACGCGATGACGGGCGCCAGGAACACCCCGGCGAGCACCGCCAGCAGCGTCATGGCGAACGCGCCCGGCATCAGCATCAGCGGCAGGTAACACACCGCCAGAAAGCCCACCAGCACCCGCAGTCGCCGCGCGGGCTCACCGGCCCACTGCCGCGCCCCGTACGCCGTACCGCCCACCAGGGCCCCCAGCCCGATACCGGCCATCAGCCAGCCGTACACCGCGTCCCCGCCGTGGTCGTCGGCGTACGACACGGAAGCGACCGTGATGGACCCGAGCGCGATCCCCACGAACAGGAACGACCCCAGCATCGCCAGCAGCCCGCGCGAGCGCAGCGCGCCCAGCCAGTGCGCCTCACGGGGCGCGGACCGCCACGCGCGCGCGGGCGGCGCCGCGACGACGGAGAGCGCGCCGAGCACCCCCACGGCGTTCAGCACCAGCAGCGCCGCCCGTTCCGACCACAGCGACACACACAGCGTCACCAGCAACGGGCCCACGGTGAACATCACTTCCTGCGCCACGGCGTCCATCGCGTACGCCCGGTGCACCTGGTCCTCCCGGCGCAGCACCGAGGGCCACAGCGCCCGCAGACCGCCCTCCAGGGGCGGCGTGAACAGCCCGGCGGCCGCCACGCACGCGTAGGCGAGCGGGAGCGGGTCGGTGCCGCAGAACGCGAAGCCCGCCATGGCGAGCGCCGACAGGACCGCGGCCGGCAGCTGGACGCGCGGCTGCCCGTGCAGATCCACGAGCCGGCCCAGCACCGGCTGACCGACGGCGTTGGCGACGCCGTACACCGCCGCGAGACCACCCGCCCCGCTGTAGGTGCCGCCCTCGGACCGCACGAACAGCACCATGGCGATCGCCGCGGTCGCGTTGGGCAACCGCCCCACCAACGTGCCCGTCAGCAGGCGAGCCGCGTGCCTCGCCCTGAGGATCTCCAGGTACCCCGCGGCCATCCCCGCCTCCAAGTAATACGTATAACTTCGACTCCCATACGTACCATGTGCGCTGTTCGGACGTCCAGACGACCGGCGTGAGCCAAGGCCGGTACACCGGTCTCACGCCAGCAGAGGAGCAGGCCCACGGTGGCACGCAGCAACACGCGCCCGACCAGCCGTGACGTCGCCCAGGCGGCCGGCGTCTCCCAGGCCGCCGTCTCGCTCGTCCTGGGCGACAAATGGCGCGGCCGCGTCTCCGAGACCACCGCCGAACGCGTCCGGGAAGCCGCCCGCGACCTCGGCTACCGCCCCAACCTCGCCGCCCGCAACCTCCGCCTCGGCCACACCCGCACCGTCCTCCTGGTCGTCCCCGCCCTCACCACCGAGTTCTTCGCCGGCGTCTACACCGGCGCCGCCCGCGTCGCCGCCGACCACGGCTTCGGCGTCGTCCTGTACCCCTCCCCCGAGGGCATCGGCCCCGCCCGCGACCCCTTCGCCTCCGCCCAGGCCGCCCTCGACGGCGTCATCGCCTCCTCCATGGCCGCCGACGCCCTCACCGCCATCCGCGGCGACCAGCTCCCCCTCGTCATGCTCGACAGCGACCCCTCGGGCAGCCTCGGCGCCGCCACCGTCAACCTCGACATCACCGACGGCATCCGCCAGGTCGCCGGCCACCTCCTGGACCTCGGCCACCGCCGCTTCCTGCACCTCGCCGCCGACATCCCCTCCTGGACCTTCGACATCCGCGCGCAGGAACTCGCCACCCGGCTCGCCGCGGTCCCCGGCACCTCCCTGCGCACCGCCCACGCACCCATCTCGATCGAGGGCGCCCGCACCGCCGCCGAGGCCGCCCTCACCACCCCCGGCCCCCGCCCCACCGCCCTGGTCTGCGACGACGACAAACTCGCCGCCGGCGCCTACAAGGCCGTACGACGACTCGGGCTGCGCGTCCCCCACGACATCTCCGTCACCGGCCTCGACGACCTCGCCCTCGCCACCGCCATCGACCCCGAGCTCACGACCGTACGACTGGACGCCGAACTCTTCGGCGAACACGGCATGCGGGCCCTCCTGGCCGTCCTGGAGGGCCGCACACCCGACGCGGGAGACATCCCCGTCGAGTTGGTCGTACGAGGCTCCACGGCCCCGCCCAGCGCTCCCTGAACGCCCTGTGCCCCGGCCGAGTGATCGGCCGGGGCACAGAAGGGGTGGGCGTGCGGAACTACTCGTCCTCGGAACCCTCCGGCTCCTCAGCGCTCTCCGCCTCCGTCGTCGCACCCTCGGCCTCCAGCAGCCGGGACAGCTGACGACCCACGATGCGCTTGAACTTCCGCTGCTGCGGACGCGTACGGTCCAGCACCGCCACCTCGAGCCGCTCCGCGGGAATCTCCCGCTCACTGCCATTGGTGTCACGCGACAGCGCCTGCACCGCCAGCTTCAGCGCCTCCGCCAGACTCACGCCGTCCTGGTGCCGCTGATCCAGGTAGCTGCTGATCTGCTCGGCATTGCCGCCCACCGCGACCGAGCCGTGCTCGTCCACGATCGAACCGTCATGCGGCAGCCGGTAGATCTGATCACCGTCCGGCGTCTCACCGACCTCCGCCACCACCAGCTCCACCTCGTACGGCTTCTCACCGGCCGAGGAGAAGATCGTGCCCAGCGTCTGCGCGTAGACGTTGGCCAGACCACGCGCGGTCACGTCATCACGGTCATAGGTGTACCCACGAAGATCGGCGTACCGCACGCCACCGATCCGCAGGTTCTCGTACTCGTTGTACTTGCCGGCGGCCGCGAAACCGATCCGGTCGTAGATCTCGCTGAACTTGTGCAGCGCACGGGACGGATTCTCACCGACGAACACGATGCCGTCGGCATACTGCAGCACCACCAGGCTGCGACCACGGGCGATGCCCTTGCGGGCGTACTCGGCCCGGTCGGCCATCGCCTGCTGAGGGGAAACATAGAACGGCGTCGACACCGGTTATCCGTCCCTTTCTGTGGAAGTCACTGCGATCACCTTGAACAAGACGACAGACGCCTACAGCAGCGCGGCCCGCGGGCCGTCGGGCTGCTCCAGCCGCCGCTCGAGAATCGAACGGGCGATCTCGGAGGACTCCTCGTCGGTCAGCCGACGGAAGCCGTCCTCGGTGATCACGGTGACGATCGGGTAGATCCGGCGGGCGACATCGGGACCTCCGGTCGCCGAGTCGTCGTCAGCCGCGTCGTAGAGGGCCTGCACCACGAGGGTGGTCGCCTGCTCCTCGGTCAGGTCGGCACGGAAGAGCTTCTTCATCGCCCCGCGCGCGAAGATCGAGCCCGAACCGGTGGCGGCGAAGTTGTGCTCCTCGGAACGACCGCCCGTGACGTCGTAGGAGAAGATCCGCCCCTTGTCCCGGTCCACGTCGTACCCCGCGAACAGCGGCACGACGGCCAGCCCCTGCATCGCCATGCCGAGGTTCGACCGGATCATGGTCGACAGCCGGTTCGCCTTGCCCTCCAGCGAGAGCTGCGCCCCCTCGACCTTCTCGAAGTGCTCCAGCTCCAGCTGGAACAGCTTCACCATCTCCACGGCAAGACCGGCGGTGCCGGCGATCCCGACGGCCGAGTACTCGTCGGCCGGGAACACCTTCTCGATGTCCCGCTGGGCGATGACGTTGCCCATGGTGGCGCGACGGTCACCGGCCAGCACCACGCCCCCCGGGAACGTGACGGCGACGATGGTCGTCCCGTGCGGCGCCTCGATCACACCCTGGGTGGGCGGCAGTTGCCGGTTCCCGGGCAGCATCTCCGGCTGATGCTCGGACAGGAAGTCCATGAAGGACGACGACCCAGGCGTCAGGAAGGCAGCTGGTAGACGCCCGGTGCTACGAGTGTTGGCTTCCACGCGTTTCCTTCCAGGTAATCGGCAGCTCGGTTGATCGCTTCGGGGTCGTCCCCCAACAGGCCGAGGCCGGAATTGCAGTTGAAGCACAGTACGCCACGGACCCTACCCGTCTTGTGGCAGTGATCCACATGAACGGCGGGAGCCGTCAGACAGATCGCACAGAGCCCCATTTGAGAGGCGACCATCTCGTCACGCTGGGCTTCGGTGATGCCGTACTTGCGCATGAAGTAACTGGCTCTGTTCCGCTCAGCACGACAGGAACGGCAGTAACTGGCCCAGCCGTCGGAGGACGACTTATTCCGCTCCCACTCGGCATGAGGCTTCGCGTCGCCGCACTGCGGACATCGCTTGTACCCGGCCGGGACCGAGACCTTCTCCCTGACCTTCTTGCCCTTGGCCTCCTGGCGCTGCCGGTAGTACTCGGATGAGCACTCCCGGCAGTACGCCTGGAGACCGTCAGTCATCGCCTTGTTGCTCGCGAACGCAGTCCTCGGCAAGTGTTGCTTGCACCGTGAACAGCGCCTTGTTGCGGATTCCTCGATCACTCGACAGCGCCCCCGACTTCACCTTCGATTCAAAGGTGAAATCACTCGCCACCCTTCTGAACGAAGGACCGCACGAAATCCTCTGCGTTCTCCTCGAGCACATCATCGATTTCGTCCAGGACGGAGTCGACGTCGTCGCTCAGCTTCTCGTGGCGCTCCTTGAGGTCCTCGGAACCCTGCGCCTCCGCAGTCTGCTCCTCGACCTCCTCGGTGTTGCGCGTGGCCTTCTGCTGTCCGCCGCCGGTGTCCTTGGTCGCCATAACCCCTCACCCCGCTCGGTTCGACGTTCTTGATCAGACCCTACTTGCAGGGTCCGACATCGGCCCCGCAGTTCCTACAACGTACGGGGGCCATCTCGATGATTCCCTCTGGCCGGGTTTTCCACCCTGTGGCGGCACCCGGCCAAAGGACCCGCTCAGCCGCCGGACAACACCCTGACCAGGTCTTCTGCCGTGCGGCAGCGGTCCAGCAGCTCCTTGACGTGATTTCGCGTTCCGCGAAGCGGTTCGAGGGTTGGGACGCGCTGGAGCGAGTCCCGGCCCGGGAGGTCGAAGATGACCGAGTCCCAGGAGGCGGCGGCGACGTCGTCGGCGTACTGCTCCAGGCAGCGGCCGCGGAAGTACGCGCGGGTGTCCTCCGGGGGCTTGGTGCGGGCCCTCTCGACGTCCTGCTCGTCGAGGAGGCGCTTGATGCGGCCGCGGGCCGCGAGACGGTTGTAGAGGCCCTTCTCGGCCCGTACGTCGGCGTACTGGAGGTCGAGGAGGTGGAGCTTGGCCGCGTCCCAGTCGAGGCCGTCGCGGCGCCGGTAGCCCTCCATGAGCTCGCGCTTGGCGACCCAGTCGAGTTCGCCGGCGAGGCTCATGGGGTCGTGTTCCAGGCGGTTGAGGGTGTCCTCCCAGCGGGTGAGGACGTCCTTGGTCTGGTCGTCGGCGTCCGCGCCGTACCGCTCCTCGACGTACTTGCGGGCCAGCTCGTAGTACTCCATCTGGAGCTGGACCGCGGTGAGTGTGCGGCCGCTGCGGAGGGTGACCAGGCGCTGGAGGGTCGGGTCGTGGGAGACCTGGTGCAGGGTGCGGACGGGCTGGTCGACGGCCAGGTCGACGGCGATGAAGCCGTCCTCGATCATCGACAGGACCAGGGCGGTGGTGCCGAGCTTGAGGTAGGTGGAGATCTCGGAGAGGTTCGCGTCGCCGATGATCACGTGGAGGCGGCGGTACTTCTCGGCGTCGGCGTGGGGCTCGTCGCGGGTGTTGATGATCGGGCGCTTGAGGGTGGTCTCGAGGCCCACCTCGACCTCGAAGTAGTCCGCGCGCTGGCTGAGCTGGAAGCCGTGTTCGTGGCCGTCCTGCCCGATGCCGACGCGGCCGGCTCCGGCGAAGACCTGGCGGGAGACGAAGAAGGGCGTGAGGTGGCGCACGATGTCCGAGAAGGGGGTTTCCCGCTTCATCAGGTAGTTCTCGTGCGTGCCGTAGGAGGCGCCCTTGTTGTCGGTGTTGTTCTTGTAGAGGTGGATGGGCTGGGCGCCGGGGAGCGCCGCGGCGCGTTCGGCGGCCTCGGCCATGATGCGTTCGCCGGCCTTGTCCCAGAGGACGGCGTCGCGGGGGTTGGTGACCTCGGGGGCGCTGTATTCGGGGTGTGCGTGGTCGACGTACAGGCGCGCGCCGTTGGTGAGGATGACGTTGGCGAGGCCGATGTCCTCGTCGGTGAGCTGGCTGGAGTCTGCGGCCTCGCGGGCTAGGTCGAAGCCCCGCGCGTCCCGCAGCGGGTTCTCCTCCTCGAAGTCCCAGCGGGCCCGGCGGGCCCGGTGCATCGCCGCCGCGTAGGCGTTGACGATCTGGGACGAGGTGAGCATGGCATTGGCGTTGGGGTGGCCGGGGACGGAGATCCCGTACTCCGTCTCGATGCCCATTACTCGCCGTACGGTCATGCGGCCCTCCTTGCCCGGCGGCGCCCTCGGTCGGGGGCGCCGCTCAAGTACCGCTGGCGCTCCGGTGCGTGTGCGGTGCCCGTCCCCGCACTGCGCGACTCGGCGGTACCGAAGAGCCTAGAACGGCTCTGCGCTGGTGGGGAGATCATTTGCGTCATTGCCTTGCTCGCCTTTGGTCCGGTTAGTTGCCTGAAAAACAGTCGGCTGCGGGTACCCCGTTGTGGGCACCCGCAGCCGCCCTGTCTTTACAGGTACTGACCGGTGTTCGCCACCGTGTCGATGGAGCGTCCGGTGTCGGCGCCCTGCTTTCCGGTGATGAGGGTACGGATGTAGACGATCCGTTCGCCCTTCTTTCCGGAGATGCGGGCCCAGTCGTCCGGGTTGGTGGTGTTGGGCAGGTCCTCGTTCTCCTTGAACTCGTCCACGCAGGCCTGGAGGAGGTGGGAGACGCGGAGACCCTTCTGGTTGTGGTCGAGGAAGTCCTTGATCGCCATTTTCTTGGCGCGGCCGACGATGTTCTCGATCATGGCGCCGGAGTTGAAGTCCTTGAAGTAGAGGACTTCCTTGTCTCCGTTGGCGTAGGTGACTTCCAGGAAGCGGTTTTCCTCGGATTCGGCGTACATGTGTTCCACGGCCGTCTGGATCATGCTGTCGACGGTCGTCGACTTGCTGCCGCCGTGCTCGCCGAGGTCGTCGGCGTGCAGCGGGAGGCGCTCGGTGAGGTACTTGCCGAAGATGTCCTTGGCGGCCTCGGCGTCGGGACGCTCGATCTTGATCTTCACGTCGAGGCGGCCGGGGCGCAGGATGGCGGGGTCGATCATGTCCTCGCGGTTGGAGGCACCGATGACGACCACGTTCTGGAGGCCTTCGACGCCGTCGATCTCGGCGAGGAGCTGCGGGACGATGGTGTTCTCCACGTCCGAGCTGACGCCGGAGCCGCGGGTGCGGAACAGGGATTCCATCTCGTCGAAGAAGACGATGACGGGTGTGCCCTCGCTGGCCTTCTCGCGAGCACGCTGGAAGACGAGGCGGATCTGCCGCTCGGTCTCGCCGACGTACTTGTTGAGGAGCTCGGGGCCCTTGATGTTGAGGAAGAAGCTCTTGCCGGTGGCCTGGCCGGTGACTTCGGCGACCTTCTTGGCCAGCGAGTTGGCGACGGCCTTGGCGATGAGCGTCTTGCCGCATCCGGGGGGTCCGTAGAGCAGGACGCCCTTGGGCGGGCGCAGTTCGTGCTCCTTGAACAGGTCCGGGTAGAGGTACGGCAGCTCGACCGCGTCCCGGATGGCCTCGATCTGGCCTCCGAGTCCGCCGATCTGCTCGTAGCCGATGTCGGGGACCTCTTCGAGGACGAGTTCCTCGACCTCGCTCTTGGGAACGACCTCGTAGACGTAGCCGGAGCGCGGTTCGAGGAGCAGGGCGTCGCCGGGGCGGATGGTGACGTCCAGCAGCGGCTCGGCGAGCCGTACCACCCGTTCCTCGTCGGTGTGACCCTGCACCAGGGCGCGCTCGCCGTCCTCGAGGATCTCCTTGAGGGTGACGATGTCGCCGACGCTCTCGTACTGCATGGCCTCGACCACGTTGAGAGCTTCGTTGAGCATCACTTCCTGGCCGCGCCGGAGCTCTTCGAGGTCGACGCTGGGGCTGACGTTCACCCGCAGCTTGCGGCCGCCGGTGAAGATGTCGGCCGTGCCGTCCTCGTTGGCTTCGAGGAAGACGCCGAAGCCGGCCGGTGGCTGTGCGAGCCGGTCGACCTCTTCCTTGAGGGCCACGATCTGGTCGCGGGCCTCACGGAGCGTGTTGGCGAGTCGCTCGTTCTGTGCGGATACGCCGGCCAGGTTGGTCTGCAGCTCGACGATCCGCTCTTCGAGAATCCTCGTGTGCCGCGGAGAGTCGGCGAGCTTGCGCCGCAGGACGGCGATTTCCTGCTCAAGGTAGGCAATCTGCCCGGACGGGTCGTCGGACCCTCGTCCCGGGCGGATGCCGCGGTTCATGTCGTCGTCGTGGGCTGCCACGGTCCTCACCTCCTCCAAGGGGAGCTGGACGCTTCCAGACCCTACCTGGGCGGGTGTCGATTGAAACCCCTAGATCACAAAGACGGTCGAGGTGTGTCCGATCTTCACCCTTGCGCTCTCCCTCACGCCAGGGGAATACCCAGCGAACGTGATGGGAACCCAGCCCGAGGTACTGTCGAAGCGTTCAACACCCGTCAGAGCTGGCCGGATTCCCGTTCGGCCCGACAAGTAAACGACAGGAGAGATGAGTGCAGCAGGAGGCCGGGGCCGGCGGCGAAACCCTGGAGGTCTGGATCGATCAGGACCTGTGCACGGGTGACGGCATCTGCGTCCAGTACGCGCCCGAGGTGTTCGAGCTGGACATCGACGGTCTGGCCTACGTGAAGGGCGCGGACGACGAGCTTCTGCAGGCCAAGGGCGCCACAACGCCCGTTCCGCTGCCGCTTCTCACCGATGTGGTCGACTCCGCGAAGGAGTGTCCGGGTGAGTGCATTCATGTACGGCGAGTTTCGGACAGCGTCGAGGTCTACGGTCCGGACGCGGAGTGACCGTGAGGGCACTCCGCGTGAGTGTTGTCTGATTTCTCACAGATGTGATCGCTTCGGTCAGACCGTGTGCGTGCCCGCCGGGGTGGAGCGGACGAACGCGCCGTCCTTCCACTGCCACTTCGCCCTGTCCGTCACGTCCGGGCAGCAACTGGGTACGTCGGACGTGGAGTAGCCGAGCAGGGTCGCCTCCACGGCTCCGTCGCCGATCGTGAAGTCGGTGACGGTGTTGCGGCTCTTGGGGCTCAGCAGGGTGGCGACGACCCGGGGTTCGCCGGAGTCCTTGGCGCGGGTGATGACGTAGACGGCGTCGGGCGGGGTGCCCATGGGGGCGTCGCAGTGCACCACTACGGCGGTTTCCGGCCGTCCGTCGCCGTCGAGGTCTCCGGAGACCTGCTTCTGCACCTTCGCCTCGACCGGGCCGCAGTCGATCGGGAAGCGTACGTCTACGGGATCGGGTGCGGTCGTGACCACCGGGGCGGGTCTGGCTTCGGGGCCGGCCGCCTGTGCCGCCGTCGCGGGCTTGGGCTGGAGGACCGAGGAGAAGGCCACTACGGCCGCCACGGCGGTGGCGGTGGCGACCCAGTGGATCGGGCGGGTGTGGGTGTGTGCCAGTTCCGGGACGGCGGATTGCTGCACTAGGAGCGTCTCCTGAGGGCGGTGCCGGTGGGGGTGGGTGGCCAGCATGGTGCCACACGTCACAGGTCAGGGGAACGGCGGGGTGGGTACTTGTGCTGGTTGCGCCGCGCCGGTTCGTGCCGCTCCTCAACGCGAAGGCGCCGGGGTGGAGTTCCCGTGGTCTGTGGG
>NZ_JBHUXV010000016.1:0-85371 GCF_042669125.1 Streptomyces sp. NPDC057253
GGATCTTGGACATTCATCCAAGATCCGGGGGCAAGCCCCCCCCACGAGCCGGCGCTTCGACCAGGTCACGCCCTGTCAGACGATGGTGTTTCCACAGCGATCAATTGGGGCGCTGAACCGGAACTGATGCTTGCCGAGTCCGGGGCCTGGTGGGCGAACTGGGTTCGGTAGAGATCGGAGTAGAGCCCGCCGGCGGCCAGGAGTTCGTCGTGGGTTCCGCTTTCGCGGATCCGGCCGGCTTCGACGACCAGGATCTGGTCCGCTTCACGGATGGTGGACAGCCGGTGCGCGATCACCAGTGAGGTGCGTCCGGCGAGCGCCGCCTTGAGAGCCCGCTGGATCGCGGCTTCCGACTCTGAGTCCAAGTGAGCTGTGGCCTCATCGAGGACGACGACCGGCGGAGCCTTGAGCAGCAGCCGGGCCAGCGCGATCCGTTGCTTCTCGCCGCCGGAGAGACGGTAGCCACGGTCACCGACCACGGTGTCGAGTCCATCCGGAAGGGCATTGATGGTGTCCCAGATCAGAGCTGCCTTGCAGGCGTCGATCAGCTCTTCCTCGACGGCTTCCGGGCGGGCGTACGACAGATTGGCGCGCACCGTGTCATGGAACAGATGCGCGTCCTGAGTGACCACACCGATGGTGTCCCGCAGAGATTGCAGCGTCAGATCGCGAACGTCATGGTCGCCGATGCGCACGGTTCCCGAGTCAGCGTCGTACAGACGTGGCACCAGGTGTGTGATGGTGGTCTTACCGGCGCCGGAGGGGCCGACAAGGGCCGTGAGTTTTCCGGCGGGGGCATGGAAGCTGAGATCCTGAAGAATCCACGCGGCGTTGTCTCGCTCCGGGGTGCGCTTCGACGTCGACTCCAGCGAGGCGAGGGACACGTCCGCGGCGTTCGGATACCGGAAGCGGACCCCGTCGAACTTGATGTCGGGGGCGTTGGCGCCGGCCTCCCTCGGCTCGCTTCGCTGACCGGTGTCGGTGCCAGTGATCCTCAGAGAGCCGGCATTGGGTCGTTCCACGATGAGAGGCTCGAGGTCGAGCACCTCAAACACACGCTCGAAGCTGACCACGGCGATCAGCGCGGTGGTGTGCATACTCGACAGCTGGTTGATAGGTCCGTACAGCCGCATCAGCAACGTCACCATGGCCACGAGCGTGCCCATTTGGAGCGTGCCGTCGATGGTGAGCATGCCTCCCAAGCCATAGACGAGGGCCGTGGTGACGGTGGTCAGGACAGAGACGATGATGAACAGCAGACGTCCCCACACGACTCCCTTGGCCTCGACGTCGCGGAGTCGTCCTGCCTTGGCGGCGAACTGTTCTGACTCCTCCTGCGTACGGCCGTAGAGTTTGACCAGCAGAGCGCCCGAGACGTTGAATCGCTCGTTCATCATCGAGCCCATCTCGGCGTTGAGTTCCATGGTCTGTCGGGCGATCTTCTTCATCTTGCGCCCGATCAGTCGCGCGGGAATCAGGAAGAACGGAATCATCACGAGTGCTGCGATGGTGATCTGCCAAGACAGGAAGAACATCGCGCCGAGCACGAGGATCAGTGTCAGGACCGTGGAGACCGACTGGGACAGCAGCGTCGTGACGGCCTGCCGGGCCCCCATGACGTCGGTGTTGAGCCGACTGACCAGTGCGCCGGTCTGTGTGCGAGTGAAGAACGCCAATGGCTGCTGTTGCACATGCTCGAACACCTTGGTGCGCAGTTCGTAGACGAGTCCCTCGCCCACTTGGCCCGAGCACCAACTCTGCAGATAGACGGCCAAGGCGTCCACGAGAGCCAAACCCGTCAGACCCAAGCAGAGCCCGACGACGACCCCGCGGTCTCCTGGCAGGATGCCGTCGTCGATGATCATTTTGAGGATCAGCGGGCTGGCGGCAGTGATAGCCGCAGAGACGACTGTGGCCGCCAGCAGCAAAGCGACCTGCCAGCGGACACGCCGGGCGTACGGCAGGATCCGTCGCACCGTGCGGCCCTTGATCCGGGCACCCTTGATCGAATCCTCGCCTCGCCGTATTCCCGCAGGGCCCATCGACGGCCCTCCTAGCATGGTCACGGAAACATGCCTCGCTCTCTTGGTCCTTGCGTTGCGCGGTGAATTACGGCCGGCTGAGCTCACTCAGGCGCCAAGCTGCTGGTCCGTCAGTTCTTGTCGAGGAACTCGATGATGGCTGAGTTGACCGATTCCGGACGCTCTAGATATCCGAGGTGACCACAGTCGGGGATCTCCACGAGATCGCAGTTCGGGATGGCATGGGCAACTTCGGCGACCAGGTGTGGAGGGCACACAAGATCGTCGGTGAACGAAATGCCTCGGCAAGGCGAGGAGATATTGCTCAGCTCTGCGCGCCGGTCTCCGAGATTGTCAACGGCAGACGACTGGCCGTTGGCGGTGTCGTCGTCCCCGGAGAGTTCGAAAATGTCCAGCCATAAAGAGACGGCTCTATCGTCGTTCAGCGTGGCCGGTGAGAGCATCTCAATCACCCTCTTGGCGGCCGCATACCCGGCCGGCAGCCGTACGCCGCTCTCCGCCAACGCCCGGTCCGCTGCCGACTGGGCCCGCCGCATGGTGTCCGACCTGGCCCTCGTGGCGATCAGGACCATGGAGCGGACCAGGTCCGGCCGGCCGAGCGCCAGGTCCTGCGCGATCATGGAACCCAACGACGTGGCGACGATGTGGCACGGACCGAGATCCAGTTCCTCGATCAGGCCTGTGGTGTCAGCGACCATGTCGGCGAGAGAGTAGTCGCCCCCAGGGACATCCGAAGGCGGTATACCTCTGTTGTCGAAGGTGACTGTTTCATATCCCGCCCGGTTGAGTGCGGGTGTCTGGTGCATGGTCCAGACTCGGCCGCTGGCCGACGAACCCATGATCAAGAGGACGGGTACTCCTCTCCCCGAACGCTCGTAGGAGAGCCTGATGCCATTGCTATGAACAAAAGGCATGATGAACCAGGCCATTCTCTATTCTGATGCCGGGCAAGATGATCTCCTCGTCGTGGGCAGGTCCCCGAGCGGGTGATGCTCCCGGTGCATGCCGACCAAGTGCAGCGCCTCACGATGTCACCGTACGACTGCACTGATCAATACCGTTCCGTCGCGATGCCCACCGTCGTTCAACTGATGTGTCAACCGCAGTTGAACAGGTGTCGGCCACGTTCAACTCCCCAGGCAGCTGTGGAGATTTGTTCAGCGGGAGGTCTTCGAGGCACTCTGCTGAAGGGGAGCAGCCCATTGAAGTCCTGAACTTCAAACCTTTGCTGTCTCTCCGTCCTTTCATGTTTTCTCCTGGAGAGGGCCCCAGATGGCTGACCAATCGCTTTTTCTCCGTTCGAAGGTTATCGTCGAGCCGCTGGTGGACAGATTCTTCGCGTGGCCGTACACGATTGCGCCTGTGCAGGCGGCAATGAATCTGGCATTCCTTCAAGTGCCGCTTCTCGAGTCGTATCTGCAGTCTCCGCAGGTGCATGTTGCCGCGAGCAACAACCCGGAACTGCGCGGCGGATACTTCATCAATATCGGCGAGGAGCGCGCTGACGAGGTTCGTGACCTGCTTGCTTCGATCAAACGGGATCGGGCGGACATGCTGAGGTTCGCCGAGGCGATCGCGGCCGGTCAGGAACTGCTGCGGGCGAATGCGACCGGATACGATCTGACGCCGCTCTACCCGAAGCTGCCGCAGGAGCTCGGTGGCCTCGTGGAGCTGGCCTACGACACGGACAACCAGGCGCAGATGCGCTTCATGGAACCGGTCATCTACACCAGCGATGTCTATCAGGAGTCGCGTCAGTCGGTGCAGCTGTCGTTCGAAACGGGGATCGAGCGCCCTTTCATCCTCAGTACACCGAGGCTCCCCTCACCCGACGTCCTCGAGCTGGAGATCCCGTTCCGGCACTCGGGCCTGGAAGAGCTGTTCAAGACCCGTGTGCGTCCCACCACCCTGAGCCACCTGCGCGATGCGCTCGAGCTCGACGAGACCCAGGCGAGCCGCCTGGCGGGGATGCTGAGCGAGGAACCCAGCCTCGCAGAGGACAGGCACATCGACGCCGGCGGTCGCATCCGCTACTTCGGGCACGCCTGTCTCGTGCTGCAGACCCCTCAGGCCGCCATCGTGAGCGACCCGTTCATCAGCGCGGACAGCTCCGCGGGAGATCGCTACACCCTCGACGACCTGCCGGACTTCATCGACCTGGTCGTCATCACACACGCACACCAGGACCACATCGTCCTGGAGACACTGCTCCAGCTGCGTGGCCGAGTCGGAGCGATCGTCGTGCCGCGTTCCTCACGGGGCAACCTTGCCGACCCGTCGATGGCGCTGATGCTCAAGAATCAGGGCTTCCCGGTGATCGAGGTGGACGACTTCGACGAGGTCGAGTTCCCGGGCGGCAAGATCACCGCAACGCCGTTCCTCGGCGAGCACTGTGACCTGGACATCCGCGGCAAGTCCACCTACTGGGCCGAGCTCGCCGGCAAGAAGGTGTTCATCGGGGCCGACTCGTCCGGCATCGATCCGCAGCTCTACCGCTACATAAAGCAGCACCTGGGCACCGCCGACATGGCCTTCCTCGGCATGGAGTGCGACGGTGCCCCGCTGACCTGGCTGTACCAGGGTCTCCTTACGGTCCCGGTCACCAAGAAGATGAGCAACTCGCGGAAGCTCTCGGGTTCGAACGCCGAACAGGCTGCAGCGATCATGACCGAGCTGGGGGCCAACGAGGCGTACATCTACGCCATGGGCGAGGAGCCGTGGCTCGGCCACGTCATGGCAACCACGTACAACGAGGACACCTACCAGCTCAAGCAGGTCGAGGAATTCCTGACTTGGTGCAAGGACCGTGGGATCAAGGCTGGCCACCTCTACGGCCAGCAGGAATGGCGCTGGTAGCAGATCCGGCGAGATCGCTGTTCGCAGGCCGGACACCCGGAGCGCCGAATCCCGGCGCGCGGGTGTCCCGCCTGAGGACGGATTCCTGAACAGTACTGATCATCTCTTGGCCCGGGCTTCGGGGAGGAACCGCGATGACTGCCCGCGATATAGCACATGTCGAGATATACACGCGTGACAAAGTGGCCACGGTCGACTACTTCGTCTCCGCCATGGGGTTCACGCAGATCGCGGACTCCGTGGAGGTCGACAGGAGTTCCACTCTGCTCCGGCAGGGGGAGGTCCAACTGATAGTCACCTCGGGCCGGGGCATCTGGAAGTTCCTGGAGAAACACGGCGAGGGCATCGCCGATATCGCGCTGACCTGTGACGACGTGACGGCCACACGTGAGGCGGCTCTGGCAGCCGGCGCCGAGCCGGTGGGCCACAGATATGGCAACCCGATTGTGTCGGGTTTCGGGGATGTCACCCATTCCCTTCTTCAAGCAGCCGAGCGCTCGGCGGTTGGACTGCCCCCCGGGCGCCGATGGGAGGTCACGACCCAGGAACGCCGCCCCGCGGCTGGTCCGATTCGGCTGCTGGACCACATAGCGGTCTGCCTCGAAGGGGGCAGCCTCGAGAAGGTCGCCGATCTCTATCGGGATGCCTTCGGGTTCTCTCGCTTCTCCTCCGAGTATGTCGCCGTCGGGGGACAGGCCATGGACTCGATCGTCGTCCGCAGTGCCTCCGAGCGCATCACCTTCACGCTGGTCGCGCCGGATCCCGCGAAGGAGGCCGGTCAGCTCGACGCCTTCCTCAAGCGGAACGCCGGACCGGGCGTACAGCACCTCGCCTTCCTGGTGGAGGACATCATCCCCGCGGTTCGAGAATTCCGGGACCAGGGTGTGGAGTTCCTGAGCACGCCCGACACGTACTACGACATGCTGGCGGACCGGCTCACCGGGCTGGCGCCGGAGATCGCGGAACTGCGGGACGCACAGGTGCTGGCCGACAGCGATGAGTGGGGTCACCTCCTGCAGTTGTTCACCCGCTCGCCCTACGAGCGCAACACGCTCTTCTTCGAGCTCATTCAGCGCCAAGGCTCCCGGGGATTCGGCAGCGCCAACATCAGGGCTCTGTACGAAGCGGTCGAGCGTGACCGGCTGACCGCGCGGTGAAGGGCCTGAAGTCGGATGCGGCCAGGGCGGGTCTGCTCACCCTGGCCGACTATGCCGGGAAGGCGCGCGAAGGCATGGACCCTCATGTCTGGGATTTCATCGAGGGTGGCGCCGGACAGGAACGGACGCTCGCGGCCAATTCGGAGGCCTTCGATCGCGTACGGCTGAGTCCGCGCGTACTCGCCGGAGTGGGCCGCCCTGACACCAGGACCGAGATCTTCGGACAGGCTTGGTCGGCGCCTGTGGCCATCGCGCCCATGGCATACCACACCCTGGCCCACTCGGTCGGTGAAGTGGCGACGGCCAGGGCCGCGGGGTCCGCCGGTGTCCCCTTTGTGGTGAGCACCTTCGCGGGGCGAACGTTCGAGGACATCGCCGCGCATGCGTCTGCGCCGCTCTGGCTGCAGGTGTACTGCTTTCGCGACCGTGCCACGACCCGGCAGCTCATCGAGCGCGCTGAAGGAGCGGGCTTTGAGGCTCTGGTACTCACTGCAGACGCCCCGTACCTGGGCAGACGGTTGCGCGACCTGCGCAATGACTTCAGGCTGCCGAACGGCATCGCGCCGGCCAACCTGGCCGGCACCGGCTTCGCCTCGCCGGGCGACCACGCGCTGGCCGAGTTCGACGCGGGCCTCGACTGGTCGGTGATGGAATGGCTGCGCTCCGTCAGCTCACTGCCGATAGTGGTCAAGGGCATTCTCAGCGCATCCGACGCTCGGGCGGCGTGCATGGCGGGAGCCCAGGCCATCGTGGTCTCGAACCACGGCGGTCGTCAGCTGGACGGCGCCCCCGCGACTCTCGAAGTACTGCCTGAGGTGGTAGCCGCTGTGCCGGGGACGTGCCCTGTATTTCTCGACGGCGGGATCCGTCGCGGTGGGGACGTGCTGGCAGCCATAGCGCTGGGCGCCGACGCGGTGTTCCTGGGACGCCCGGTGCTGCACGGTCTGGCGGTGAGCCAGGAGGAGGGCGTCGAGAGCGTCCTGGGCATCATCGTCGATGAACTGACAGAGGCGATGGCCCTCACTGGGACCCGCTCGATCGAGGACATCGGACCAGGGCTGGTGCGATCAGAGGCAGGGACGTCATCCGTGGTGGAGGCCATCAAACAGCCGTCTCCCGACGAGTCGGAGCTGCGCAAGGAGGAGTTGCACGGCAGCCTCCGTGACCCAGTCCTCGACACGATGAACTTCCTCAACGAGATCACCCACCGCTACCCCGACGCGGTGTCCTTCGCGCCCGGCCGACCGTACGACGGCTTCTTCGAGACCGAGCAGATATTCACGTACCTCCGCCGCTACCTCGCACACCTGGAAGCCGGCGGGGCCTCGCCGGACCGGGTCCGCTCCGCCCTCTTTCAATACGGCCCGACCAGTGGTCAGATCCGCGAGGTTATCGCCGACTGGCTGCGCAAGGACGAGTACATCGACGTCGCTCCGGAGGCCGTCGTGGTCACCGTCGGCTGTCAGGAGGCGATGTTCCTCGCAGTCCGAGCGCTCATTTCAGAGCCGGAGGACGTGCTACTGGTCTCCAGTCCCTGCTACGTGGGCATCACGGGCGCTGCCCGGCTGGTGGACGCCGAGCTGACCGCCGTGGCAGAAAGCCGCGAGGGGTTCCGTTGCGCCGACCTTGAGAGGGCTATCCACGCAGAGCGGGCACGTGGACGTCGCCCCCGTGCCTTCTACGTGATCCCCGACCACGCGAACCCCTCCGGCACCAGCATCCCTCTCGGCGTTCGCAAGGAACTTCTCGAATTGGCCTCCCGCGAGGGAATCCTGCTGCTGGAAGACAGCCCCTACCGTTTGGTCAGCCCGGGGCAACAGCTGCCGACTCTGAAGTCCCTCGACCACGACCGACGGGTCATACACCTGGGATCGTTCTCCAAGACGCTCTTCCCCGGCGCCCGCGTCGGTTTCGTCGTCGCGGACCAGAAGGTCGTCGACGACAAGGGCGGCACCGGGCTCCTCGCGGACGAGCTCACCAAGATCAAGAGCATGGTCACGGTGAACACCTCTCCGGTGGCCCAGGCCGTCGTGGCCGGCATGCTCCTCGCCGCCGACGGACGCGCATCGGAGCTCAACTCCAAGACCGCCGCATACTACGGCGAAGCGATGAGGGTCACGCTCGAGCAGCTCGAGAAGGTGTTCCCGCCGGACGAGCGGGAGGCGCTCGGCATCTACTGGAACGCGCCAAGCGGAGGCTTCTTCCTCGCCCTCACCGTTCCATTCCGTGCGGACAACATCGCGCTGGGGCGTTCGGCCGAGGAATTCGGCGTTATATGGACCCCCATGTCCTACTTCTACCCCCAGGGCGGCGGAGAGTTCGGTATCCGACTGTCCGTCAGTTACCTGACACATGCAGAGATCGCGGACGGAATCGAGCGGCTGGCGCAGTTTGTCAGGGCCGAGGCACACACCTCCGCACCGCAGCCCGCCCCCTGAGCTCCACCTGCTCCTCTCTGATAACGGCTGACTCACCGGAAGGGTGATCGACGTGTTGGCAGCAGTACGCCTCATCCGCAGCAAGACACGTATGTGGGGGTGGACATTCCGATGACCGCCGACACAGGGCTATTGGACGCCGACCTGATGGAAGCCCCGGCATCCGAGGAGAAGGACACCTCGGGCGCCGCCCGCATCGTGGGCGTCGGCACGGCAACCACGGAGCATTCGTACACGCAGCGGGAACTGCTTGACATCTTCAAGATCACGGATCCCAGAGTCCGGTCCGTCTTCCTCAACAGCGCGATCGAACGCCGCTTCCTCACGATCCCGCCACTGGACGCAGACGGTACCTGCCTCCCGGAGACCCAAGGGGAACTGCTCGCCAAGCACCAGCGACTCGCCCTTGAAATGGGGGCGAAGGCCGTGCGCGCGTGTCTGGACAACTCCGGAATCGAGCTGTCGGACATCGACTACCTGTGCTGCGTCACCACCACCGGTTTCCTCACCCCGGGCCTGAGCGCCCGCCTCATCCGCCACATGGGGATCCTCCCCGACACCAGTCGCGTGGACATCGTGGGCATGGGCTGCAACGCAGGCCTGAACGCACTCAACGCCACCACCGCATGGGCAGTGGCCAACCCTGGCAAGGTCGCCGTCATTCTGTGCGCGGAAGCCTGCTCGGCCGCCTATGTCATCGACTCGACCATGCGTACCGCCGTCGTGAACAGCTTGTTCGGAGACGGCGCGGCCGCGATCGCTCTGATCTCCGACGGCCCTGACACCGCGTACGCCCCATCCGGCGTGGCGTCGTCCCCCGGCAGCCCGCGCGTCCTGCGATTCGCCAGCCACCTCATCCCCGACGCGATCGACGCGATGCGCTACGACTGGGACGACCAGCAGGGGAAGTTCAGCTTCTACCTCGACCCCGAGGTCCCGTACGTGGTCGGTGCCAATGCGGAGCAGGTCATCGACCGCCTCTTGACCGGCGCGGGACTCCGACGCAGCGACATTCGCCAATGGCTCGTGCACTCCGGCGGCAAGAAGGTCATCGACGCGATAAGGGTCAACCTCGGCCTTACGCGCCATGACGTGCGCCATACGACCGGCGTACTGCGCGACTTCGGCAATCTTTCGAGCGGCTCGTTCCTCTTCTCCTATCAGCGACTCCTCAAAGAGGGAGTGGTGGAGGCCGGCGACTACGGCGTCCTGATGACGATGGGGCCCGGCTCGACCATCGAGACCGCATTGGTGCAATGGTGACGGAGAATCGCATGAAGAACGGGAAGAGCGGGGTTCAGGCCGTCACCGGCCGGCCGGGCACCGACGATCTGGTACTGACGATCGACGGGCGCCAAGCCCTGTCCCCCGAGTGGGTCGCCGCGATCGGCGCGGTTTGCGACAGTGCCGAGGACCGTGCCGGGCGGAGCAAGGTCATCCTTCAGGTGACCGGCGCTCCGCAGGGACCGCGGTCGAGTGATCTGACCGTGTCCTTGGTGAGCAAGTGGGAACGCGTGCTGCGCCGTCTTGAGCGCCTGCCGGCGGCCACCATGGCGGTCGCCGACGCGGACTGCGGCGGCCTTGCCCTGGACGCGCTGCTCGCCACCGACTATCGCATCGCCACCAGCTCGGTGCGCTTGATGATCCCCGTCGCGGATGGGGCCACCTGGCCGGGAATGGCGCTCTATCGGCTCGCGCAACATGGCGCGAGTGCCGCGGCCATTCGTCGGGCGGTGCTCTTCGGAACTCCCGTCGAGGCGGCCGAAGCGCTGGCGCTGCACCTCGTCGATGAACTCGTGGACGAGCCGGCGGCCGCCCTGGCCATGGCGGGCGACCGGGCCGGAGATGTCTCGGGGACCGAGCTCGCCATCCGGCGGCAGCTACTCAGTGATGCGCCCAGCACCAGCTTCGACGAGGCGCTCGGCGTCCATTTGGCAGCCTGCGACCGCGTACTGCGGCGGGCGACCGTTGGGGCGACCGCATGAACGTGACCGACGCACGGGCCGGGCTGCGGGACGATCAGAGTGACGTGCACGCCGATCTGGCACGGGCGCGAGTCGTGCTCGCCGAAGCGGCCCAGCACACTGAAGACTTGCTGGCCACCCTGCCAGAACCGGAGCGCCGCACGCTGGACCAGCGGGCTACTGCTGCGGCAGCGATCGAGGCCACTCGGACGACGCGTGCCGAGTTTCTGGACGCCCACGTCGATGCCGTCTACGACGAACTCACCGAGGGGCGCACTCGCCATCTCCGCCTGGACGAACTGGTCGAGACGGCCGCAACGGCTTTTCCGGGGCTCGTGCCCACCAACCATCGGCTCGAGACCGAGCGCACCCGGCCACAGGCGCACAAGGAGGGGCATGAGATCGACCAAGGTGTCTTCCTCAGTCACGTCCTGCGCTCGCCGTCGGCAGGACCACACCTGATCGACGCGATGTTGCGCCCCACACCCCGCGCGCTCGCTCTGCTTCCGGACTTCAGCAGGACGGGAAGGGCCGACCTGGGCTCCGTACGGATGGAACGCAGCCGCGGTGCCGCACACTTGACCATGTGCCGCGACGACTGCTTGAACGCGGAGGACGACCGGCAGATCGAAGACATCGAGACCGCGGTGGACCTCGCGCTTCTTGATCCCGACGTTGAGGTGTGTGTGCTGCGCGGTGGCGAGATGACCCACCCGCGATACCGTGGCAAGCGCGTGTTCAGCGCCGGAATCAACCTCAAGTCCCTGCACGGCGGCAGCATCTCGCTGGTGGACTTCCTGCTACGGCGGGAGCTCGGGTACATCCACAAGATTCTGCGAGGCGTCTCCGTCGGGAACGGCGCGGACCGGCGGACGGGGATGGTGGAGAAGCCCTGGATCGCGGCGGTGGACACCTTCGCCATCGGCGGCGGCGCGCAGCTCCTGCTGGTGTTTGACCATGTCATCGCCGCGTCGGATGCCTACCTCAGCCTTCCGGCAGCCAAGGAAGGAATCATCCCCGGGGCCGCCAACTTCCGGCTGGGCCGGGCCGCCGGCGGACGTGTCTCCAGGCAGGTGATCCTCGGGGGACGCCGGATCTGGGCGGGAGAGCCGGACGCCCGTCTGCTGGTCGACGAGGTCCACGAACACGATGACATGGACCTCGCGATCGAGCGGGGCATTGACCGGCTCCGCGGGCCTGCGGTGATCGCCAACCGAAGGATGCTGAACCTCGTCGAGGAGCCGGTGGACCAATTCCGCACCTACATGGCTGAGTTCGCCCTACAACAGGCGCTCCGCATGTACAGCGCCGATGTGCTCGACAAGGTCGGCCGCTTCTCCGCCGCGAAGGAGGCGAGGGCGGAGTGAGCGGAACGGAGGATGAGCCGCGTGTCCGCTACGAGAAGAAGAACCACGTGGCTCGCATCACGCTCAATCGGCCTGCCGTGCTCAATGCGATGGACCTGCGGATGCACGAGGAACTCGCCGCGATCTGGGACGACGTCGAAGCGGACGACGAGGTGCGGGTTGCGGTGCTGACCGGTGCCGGAGAGCGCTCCTTCTCCGTCGGCCAGGATCTGCGCGAGCGCGCTCTGCTGGATCGCCAGGGAGTGCCACCGTCGACCTTCGGTAGCCGTGGACAGCCCGGATGGCCGCGACTGACCGAACGGTTCAACCTTTCGAAGCCGGTGGTCGCCCGGGTTCACGGCTACGCGCTGGGCGGCGGGTTCGAACTCGCCCTTGCATGCGATCTCGTTGTCGCGTCCGACCAAGCGGTCTTTGCCCTCCCGGAAGCACAGCTCGGGTTGGTGCCCGGGGCCGGCGGGGCGTTCAGGCTGGCCAGACAGCTTCCGTTGAAGACGGCCATGGGTTACCTACTGACGGGCCGCCGTTTGACCGCGGACATGGCGCTGCATTTTGGCCTGGTCAACCAGGTAGTGCCTTACGAGCAGCTCGATGCCTGCGTCACCGAGTGGACCGACGCTCTGTTGCGCAGCGCCCCCTTGGCGGTGCGGGCCATCAAGGAGGCCGTGATGAGGTCGGTGGACATGCCGCTGGAGGAGGCCTTCACCACGGCGTTCGAATGGGAGCAACGGCGTCGGCACAGCAAGGACGCCATCGAAGGCCCCCTGGCCTTTGCCGAGCAGCGCGAACCCTGCTGGCACGGCTGTTGAGGAGATCCGCCTTTAGCTATGACTGAAGCAACGCAGGGCCACCCATGATGGGTGGCCCTGCTTGTTGAATGCGACCGCCAGCAGAAGCTCTCGGATCGGGGCGGCGAAGTCGGCTCATGGCCTACGCGTTCAGTGCGACACTGTCCAACCACTCACGCTCAGCAGTCTGGACAGCTCCGCGGCCGAGGACCGGTGCACGAGTAGTTCGACGAGGCCCTGGCCCTGGCCTGGCGAGTGCTCGATACGGATGTCTTCGATATTGACGCCGACCTCGCCGACTGCCGTGAACACCCGTGCCAGTGAGTTGGGCTCGTCGGATATCACCACCGAGATCGCGGCAAGGTCGGCCAGCGAGGTGCCTGGTTTGTGTTCGATGCGCGCACGCCCCTGATTTCCCTGCAGGAGCAGCTCCTCCAGGTCAGTTGTTGCGCGCTCTTGTATTGCAGGATCTGTGTCGGCCAGGTCGCGGAGGGCGGTGATGACTCGGTTGAGGTCGTCTGCATATGCATTGAGGACATCTGCCACCGCGCCGGCGTTGGCATGGAGGATCTCTCGCCAGAGCACCGGATCACCTGCCGCGATGCGGGTGACGTCCCGCAGTCCCTCTCCCGACACGCGGACGCTGGCGTCCGTTGCGTGTTCAAGCCGGGCTGCCATCAGGGACGAAATCAGATGAGGGGCATGCGACGTGAGGGCGACAGCGTGGTCATGGGCGGCCGGCTCCATGATGACCGGCGTGCCGGCGCACAGCGCGACCAGTTCGAGTGCGCGATTGAGGACTCCCTGGTCGGTGTGAGCCGAGGGAGTGAGCACCCATGGCCGCCCCTCGAAGAGGTCGGCCCGGCCTGCCAGGGGGCCGGAGCGCTCCGTGCCTGCTAGGGGGTGACCGCCGACATAGGTGGAGGGGTCAGCGCTCACACTAAGCAACTCATGGTGCGGCCGGGCCTTCACGCTGGCGACATCGGTGTAAGCGCGGGCGAGCCCACTGTGCTGGGCACGCGCGAGTTCCGTGGCGATTCGCGTCGGGGGCACGGCGAGTATCGCAAGATCCACCTGCCCGTCCGGCGCGTGGAGCGAGCCGGCCCCCATGGCCTCGGCGGTCCTGGCCGCCGTACTGTTCACGTCGTTCAGGTGCACGGCCACACCGGTCCGTGTCAGAGCGAGTGCGACGGACGTACCGATGGCACCGGTTCCGATGACTGTGGCGCTCTTCATCGGACGCAGGAGTCGTAGGCGGGCGCGTGGCCGGCGGTGGGTGCAAGCCGACATTGGTGCAGCTCTGACTGTTCCGAAGCTCGACGAGTGCCCGGAAGAGCATGTGCAGTTCCTTGGGTGACTGTTACGTGTTCGGTGGAGCGAACGGCCATGAGATTCCCCTTCGAAGGTTGGCGGGGCTAAGAGTTTGTGCAGTCTGTAGCCGGGCGTAGAACCTGTGGCGGGCTGGAAATCCGTGGCCAGAGGGCACGGTCCGGTTCGGGTCGTCTTGGCAGCGTCGGCATCTTTGCTAACTCATTGGGCTCACCCCAGCCGCAACGGCTTAAGATTTATGATGGTCGGCAAAGAGGCGCATGGCGCAGCATACTGTAAGGTGTGGGCTGTCCGAGAATGATACTGCTCGTCTATTCGTCGACCATCATGCTCTTGTCTCCGTTGCGGAATGGAGTACTGGGATGAGCGGTCGTATATAGTGATGGCGTCCGCCCCCCCGGCGTGAATTCCCCCGTAATCGCCGGGGGTGCGGCGGAATCAATGTAGCTGACTGAATCCCAACAAGGGTGATGCAGCTTTTCGCCCCGATTGATGTTGCGTGCGACGGTGATCCGGATGGCGATATTCCGGCTCGCTCCAGGTCGTCGCCCTTCCGGTTCCCGGGTTGACTGCCGTCGTCGCTCTCGTCGGATCAAATAGGCGATATTTGCAGATCGGAAGAATGTTCTGCCCTCTGGGGTGCGACGGCGTGGCTTTTTCGCGGTTGCATAATTCCCGCCTGCTGCGAACTCGGATCTGGCGAGGTGTCGCGTGTGGCTGGTCGCAGAGCCGGGTGAGCCGGCTGCTTTCATGCCCCTTCAAGTGCGCGGTCTGTGGAGGTTGGTGGCGTGGATGGCTGTGTGTCCCTGGAGGGCATCCCTGAGTAGGGGTTACCGATTCCGGCGCTCTTGAGGAGTCGCTGAGGTGACCGTTGAGTGCGGCTGTACTGGCACTCTGGAGGGTCTGGCCCCGGACCGGGACCGTGCGCGCTGCGTCGCCCGTTCAACCGATGCAGCGCCGCAGTTGAACGTCGTCGGTTCACAGGTAGGAAACCTCGACAGCTCTGCAGTGAAAGGTGAACATAGATGTGCGTTCGAAAGCGTTTTCGGAGGCGCGGAGGTCGAGCTGGTGTGGTCGTCGGATGTGCCGACCGTTCCGGTGTCAACCGCTGACGAGGGCGCGAGGGTCCCGGCCCGCTGTGGGGTGGGGCTGATGTGGGGTGCTGGACAGGGGTGTCGGCGTCTCGCGCAGGGACCTTGCCGTAATGCCCCGATTGGCATCGTGCGACCTCGTGTGAATCTACCGGAAAGAGGGGAGATCTATACCGGGAGTTTCTTGTGGCAAAGGGATTCGAATTTTTTGTCAAAGGGGGAGATGAGTTTGAATCGCAATATTGCCGATATCGTGCCTTCGGATAGAGAAGTGGGGTCAATCTCTGCAGCTCGATCGGCAATTCCTGCTGAGGCACGTGCAGGGGAGGTGGTATCCATTCCGATCGCATCGCTTTTGCCTGGTGAGTCTCCACGGCTGGCCGGGCAGGATGCGAATCACGTAACCCGGTTGATTGAGCTTGATGTTCCACTCCCGCCCATTCTTGTGGACCGGCACAGCTTGCGTGTCATCGACGGGATGCATCGCCTCATGGTCGCCTTCTTAAAAGGTCAGGAGGCGATTGAAGCGGAATTATTCGATGGTACTCCTGCGGAGGCATTCCTGCGGGCAGTCGAAGCGAATGTGACGCATGGGCTTCCACTGTCAAAGGAGGACCGTCGAGCCGCAGCGGTGCGGATTATCGCGTCACATCCCGAGATGTCCGACCGGGCAATTGCGCGTGCCGCGGGGCTGGGCGCCAAGGCAGTGGCGGTCCTGCGGCGAAGCTCGGTCTCTGAGGGGACACAGCTGAGCGCGCGCATTGGCCGGGACGGGAGGGTTCGCCCCTTGAGCAGCACGGAAGGCAGGATGCGAGCTGCCGAGCTGATCGCGGAGAACCCGAAGGCCTCGCTGCGTGAAGTGGCACGCGGCGCAGGCATCTCGCCGGCGACCGTGAGCGATGTTCGTAAGCGAATCATGGCGGGGGAATCTCCGGTAGCGGAGCATGAACGACCTGAACCCGATACTGAAGCCAGTAGCGTCGGTTCCACCGAGTCGGTTCAGGGCAGTACCCGGCGTGCTGCGCGGAAAGTGCGGCTCCTTCAGTCGGACCCTGTCCCCCTGGTTGACAAGTTGCTGCGCGACCCGTCCCTGCGCCACAAGGAGGAGGGGCGCCACCTACTCAGGGTGCTCCAGTTGAATGCCATCGGGGACCAGGAATGGTCCAAGCTCGCTGCGGCAGTGCCGTCGCATTGTGGGGACTTGATAGCCGATCTCGCGAGACAGTACGCAGAGACGTGGATGGAATTTGCCAAAGAGCTGGACGAGCGCATCCAGAGCATTGGTGATGAAACACGGGCTTCGATGTAGTTTCGGTAAGCTGAAACGCTTTCCGTGACAGCGTCCACGCACCCGGTGCCTCCCCATTGCATCCGGCCTTAGCAGGCCGCTTGAGCTTTCGTAGAAACAAAAATTGCGTCCGGTCTTGTCGTTTGCATGACGCTTAGGGTGATGACAGGCGCGCAGACGCTCGTGCTGGGCTTGGGGCACGCATACTGGGAGACAAGCTCGCCGACTGGACGAGGCCGTCCCGGCCGGAGTCGCGGACCGAGCACCCGTGATTCATCCGGAACTCGGTGCTCCACATGCTGTGTGCGAACTCGGCCGCCTTCTACTCGCGCTTGTTCGGCGAGAGCCAGCGGGGTGGGGCGGCCCGTTCGTGGCGCGCAGACGTTGGTGCAGTCGCCGACAACGACTGGGGACTTGCCCCGCCGGCTGCATGCCAGTAACGACCTACGCTGATTCAGCGATCAGAGCATCCGCAGGGAACGGTCCAGTTCTGCCACCGTGGACAGCCGGTGAGTGACGATCGAAGGCTGTCGCATCGTCGTGGCCAAGGCCGCTGCATATCCGTGGCCCATTGGGAGATCTGTGAGATGGATGGGCTCTGTCGGCCAGCCAGGCGGTGGCGGTTCAGCATGGACGATTGGGCCGTCAACCGTCAATAGGGGAAGGGGGCGGCCAGCAGGCCGTGCCCTGTGAGTTTGACCGCAGCCTTCTTGCGAGCCCACAGCTAAAACAGTACGCAGCGAGCCGCTTCTCCGTTCAACTCGGCGCTGTTTCGCCGCTCGGCGTCAGAGGTGAGATTGCGCCTCAGTTCGTCGACACCGATGTTGCTGGTGCTTGTCTCCATATCCAGTCCGACTTTGCCTCCGGTTGAGGCAGCCATTGCGACAAGGGTTCCGCTGTGCGACACGGAGAAGTCAAGCTCCGGAGCGGCTGGGAAGTGAGGATTTCCGTGGCGATCGTGACCACAATGAAGGCACTTCCGTGTGATCTCGACTCGATGAGCAGGCGCCTGAAGATAGTTGGCGCCGAGCGCTCGCTGCAGCATTCGTGATGTGATGAATGACTGCCGGACCCGCTCATTGATCAACCTACTGGCGAAGGACAGCTCGGGCGGAAGTAGCCATCGTCTGGCATCGGCTTTGGAGACATCCGCTTCGCTGATCCACAGGCGCCCGCTGCCCCGAGGAATTGATCGCGCTCGCCGAGCACTCGGCCGCCAAGGGCGCCCTGGAGGCGGACTCCGCCGAACTGTTTATGCGCACCCTGTACCTGGGCGAGCTGACAGCCGAGAACGTTATGACGCTGCGGGTCGACGTCATGGCCCTCGAAGCGCCCGCGACCGCGGCCGACGCCGCGAACCACACCCACGCCACCGGCCTGTCCCGCTTCCTGGTCTACCGCGACAGCCTGGACGAGGTCATCGGCACCGTCCACATCAGGGACGTCCTCGCGCTGGAGCCGGAGAAGCGAGCCGTCACCCTGGTCATCGAGCTGGCCACCGAGCCCCTGCTGGTGCTGGACAGCCTGACCGCCGACCGGCTGCTGGAGCGGCTGCGCGCGACCCGCACCATGGCCGTCGTCATCGACGAGTACGGCGGCACCGCGGGTGTCGCGACCGTCGAGGACATCGTCGAGGAGGTCGTCGGCGAGGTACGCGACGAGCACGACCCCCTCGAAACCCCGACCTGCTGCCCGTGTCGGCCGCCACGGACAGCCGCGCGGCCTGGGAGGCGGACGGCTCCGTCCGCCTCGACCAGCTGGGCGGAATAGGGCTGAAGGCTCCGGACGGCCCGTACGAGACTGTGGCCGGCCTTGTCGCTACCCACCTCGCCCGCATCTCCGCCAAGGGCGACACCGTCGAACTCGACGGCTGGCAGCTCTACGTCCTCGACGTCGAGCACCACCGCGCCGACCGGATCCGCATCACCGAACCGGCCCCCCAGGCGCCGGCCCCGGCGGGGGAGGAGATTCGATGACCACCCTCCAGTTGCTCGTCGGCGCCCTGACGCTGCTGACCAACACCTTCTTCGTGGGCGGCGAGTTCGCCCTGATCTCCGTGCGCCGCAGCCAGATCGAGCCGCGGGCTCAAGAGGGGAACAAGCGCGCCCGCATGACCCTGTGGGGCCTGGAGCACCTCTCCGCGATGCTGGCCACCGCCCAGCTCGGCATCACCGTCTCCTCCCTGGTGCTCGGCGCGGTCGCCGAACCGGCCATCGCCCATCTGTTGGAGCCCGGCTTCGAGGCAGCGCACATCCCGCACGGCCTGGTGCACCCGATCGCGTTCGTGATCGCTTTGTCGCTCGCGACGTATCTGCACATGCTGATCGGCGAGATGGTGCCGAAGAACATAGCCCTCGCGGCCCCCGTGCCCACCGCGCTGCTGCTCGGCCCGCCCCTGGTGGCCCTCACCCGGGCGCTGCGCCCGCTGGTGTTCGGCATCAACGCTTATGCCAACGCCCTGCTGAAGCTGCTGCGCGTCGAACCCAAGGACGAGGTCGATTCGGTCTTCACCGACGACCAGCTCGCCCGCATGGTCGCCGACGCGAGTGAGGCCGGACTGCTCTCGCCAGCCGACGGTGAGCGGCTGCGGGACGCGCTGGAACTGGGTACGCGTCCCGTCGGCGAGATCCTCGTCCTCGCGCAGAAGATGCGCACCGTCGAGGACTCGGTCACCCCGGCCCGCCTGGAGCGGATGGCCGCCGAGGCGGGGTACTCCCGCTTCCCGGTCACCGGCGCCGACGGCACCGTACTGGGCTACCTGCACATCCAGGACACCCTCGGCGTCACCGACCCGACCGGCCCTTCCCGCGCACTGCCCTGCACCCGGTCACCCGGGTCCGCATCGACACCCCGCTCGACGACACCCTCACCGCGCTGCGCGCCGACGACAGCCAACTGGCGGCGGTGACCGGCGAGACGGGGACCGTCCTCGGGTTCGTGACCATGGAGGGCGCCGGACCGAGCTGGTCGGCCCGGCACCGGCCGCCGCCTGACGTCCGAGGCCGCTGAAGCCCCCTGGACTGGCCTGCACTTTGACGACTGTTTCGGGAACGCCCTCGGTCTTTGTTGGTTGGCGCAACTCTTACCACCGCGATGGGTTGCTTCGGCGAGGCCGCCACCATCGATGCGGAGGGTGACAGATGCTTGCTGCAGTTCACCCCCTCTGGCTCGAACCTGCGGGACGTGGAGGGTGCCTGAAGTCCACGTCTACCTGGGGAAATTCTCGGCAGGGCTCAGTTGGTCCTGTCTGGACCGGCGCGCAGCATGCTGCCATCGGAAGGCCGTTTGGCCCGTCTGGCCTGCGGAAACACGGAGTGTAGCGGTGCGCCCCCGGCGGGGCACCGACAGCATCTGTACGGGCTCGTAGCCGCTGTGAGCTGGTGCTTTCCGGCACGGTGGCGGTGCCGGAGGTGCGTCGGCGCCGTCGTAGGGGTGGTTCCCGGTGAGCGCGCCGAGTGGAACGCCGCGCGGTGTGGCTGCGGGTGTCCGTGACGCTCCTTCGAGCGGCGCTCATTCGGGCGTCGGCCTTGAGGGGTGGGTGCGGAGGGGTTGTGCGTTGGTGGTGGCGTCGGTGGCCGGGTATGCCTCGTACGTGCATCAGCGGGAGTTCGCCCTGCAGGGTGGGGCGGACGCGGTGAGCGCGACGTTGTGGCCGTTGTCTGTTGATGGGCTCTTGTTGCTGGCGACGGTGGGGCTGCTGAACCTGTCCCCGAATGGTGGGCGTCGGGCGCGGACAGTGGTCTGGCTGGCATTCCTTCTCGGGATCGCGGTGTCGTTGGCGGCGAATGTGGCGGCGGCTCCGGCGCTCGCGTGGCGGCCGATGTTGGTGGCGGGCTGGCCCCCGGTCGCTTTGTTGTTGTCGGTGGAGTTGCTGGTGCACCGTGCCCCCGGTCGCGAGCACGGCGAGAGTGCGGAAGGTCCGTCGGAGCTTCGCGGCGAGACTTGGCGAGAGGGCGCTTCACGGCGAGACCGAGAGGCGAGGGGAGCGGATGGTCGTGGGGCAGGCACGGTGGAGCGAGGCGAGATCGAGGCTGTGCGGCGAGAGACAGGCCGCGGCAGCCGAGAGCCGACAGACCCTGAGGAGACGGGACGTGCAGAGGTTGGGGCGGTGAGCGATCGGTCTCGGTCTGCAGGGGCGACGGCCGAGGCCGTGATGTGGGAGCACTTTCGGCGGCAGCTGGTCGCCGGTCGTACGCCCAGTGGGGCGGAGTTGGATCGGGTGGCTGGCACGAACAACTACGGGCGGGCTGTTTTGGCGCGCTGGCGGCGGTCCGGCCGGATCCCGGATGCGGTGGATGGGGCGCACGTGAACGGGAGCCGCGGTCGTTCATGAGCTCGGGTCGGCATCTGGCAGGGCGGGCGAGGCGCTGGTTGGGTATTGGTGTTCCGGCAAGGTCATGTGGAAGGAGGCGTCGTCGCTGGGCGCGGGTTGATGGGCTGAGGTTCGAAAAGGACTGATGGGCTCGACTGGGCGCCCCGGGCTGAACGGCCCTTTACCTACGTAGTGGCACAGCGGTTCCATGAGCTATGAGCAGGCCTCAGAAGGTATCCAGAACGTTATGGATCTTGGCTGGAGCCGCAGTCGCGGCAACGATCGTCCTGGCCGTAATGCTTGTCATGCGTGGACCCTGGTGGATCGATGGCGAGCATCTAAGTGAGAAGGATCTGCGCTCCGGGTCCGCAACCCTAGTCACCGGGTTCCGTACAGCTGTTGTGCAGCTCCTGGTGGTACTCGGTGCGAGCATCGCCCTGATCTTCACAGCATTCAATTACCGGTTGAGCCGTCGCGGGCAGGTTACTGACCGGTTCACCAAGGCTCTTGAGCGGCTCGGGTCGAGTGAACTGTACGTACGTCTTGGAGGGGTGCTGGCTTTGGAGCAGATCGTTCAGGACGCGCCAGACCAGGCCGCCAACGCGGCCAGGGTTCTGAACGCCTTCATTCGGCAGCGTGCACCTCGCCGCCCTAGTCTGGATGGGGCACCGCATCTTCCCCGTGGAGAGCGCATCGCTGCTCTACGACGTGCTGCTCGCCGTAAGGCCGTTGTACAGCCGACACCAGAGGAGCGCCTTCCCTTTCCGCCTGACGCGGATGTGCAGTATGCCCTGGCTGCGCTATCTCGTTCCGCATCCCGCCGGAACTTGGATGTAGATATCAACCTCGGGCAACTCCACTTGGCGGGTGCTGACCTCAGTCATGGAGACATCAGGGGAATCAACTTCGGTGACGCGGACATGGAAATGGCTGACTTCCAGGATGCCGTCGCCGATCGTGCGGCGTTCGGGTGGGTAAATCTTCGGGCCGCCAGGCTGTCAGGTGCGAGCCTGAGGGGGGCTAGCCTGCGGGCAGCGGACATATGGCGAGGGGAGTTCGTCGGCGCCGATCTCACGGATGCCGATCTCGTGAGTGCGATGCTGGACTCAGCTTTCATGGAGCGGGCCATCCTCACGCGCGCCAGGATCGGAGGGGCAGACTTCGAGAACGCAAACGGGTTGACCGCTGAGCAGATCATCTCGGCGTATCCCACTGCTCAGACGAAGCTGCCTTCGGATATCGCCGAGCTTCCTTCTGTGGCTGCGCGCATCAAGGAGGTCGAGGCAGACGAATCAATCCGTCACAACAAGCTGCCGTATTAGCCTCGATCTTGCGTGAGGGTCCGTCAGCTTGCTGACGGACCCTTTGTGGTGAGTGGTGGTGTGGATTTTCGGAGTCTGGGCAGGTTGAGCGCCCGGCTGTCGCATCGGGTGTGCGCCGGGTTCCACGGCTCCGGTCGGGGTGGTACTGCTCGTAGGGACGGAACGCTGCTGGTCAGCCGGGGTTCGGCAGGGCGTGGAGCCGGTCCAGGGCATCGGTGATCACGTCGGTCCAGGGCCAGTGCCCGGCGAGGCGGGGGCTCCCAGAGCCGGGCTTGTCCGGTCAGGGCGAGCAAGGCCATCCAGGCGAGCAGGTCGAGGCCGATTTGGATGATCTCCAGCCACATCTGGTTCTGAGCGGCGCCGTGGAGGGGAAGGTTGCGCAGGCCAGTGGCGCGAGCGGCGCGGATGCGGTCCTCGGCCCGGGCCCGTTGCCGGTGGCGTAGTTCGAGGGTGGCGATCGCCTCGCCGGCAGTGTTGGTGGCGAAGCAGGTCAGCCGCATGCCGTCGGCATCTGTGAAGCGTAACTGGGCGCCGGGGTGCGGGCGTTCCTTGCGGACGATCAGCCGCATGCCCTTCGGCCAGCCCTCGAGGCAGTCGCCGTCGAGCTCGGCCGCCCAGGCGCCATTGCGGATGTCGCCGTCGGGTTCCACGGCGGGCGTCCAGGCCGAGGCCGGGACCTTCAGGACGGCCTGGTGGATGGCGTCGGTGATGGTCATGCCGACCGAGTGCGACAGCCATCTTCCGCGCTGTGCGAGCCAGGCGACGAACTCGTGGGTGCCGCCGCCGGAGTCGCACCGGATCAGCGTCTGCCAGCCGCGCTGCAACTGCTTCGGCAGCTGGGCCAGGGCCAGCTTGGTGGCCTCGATGTGGTCCGCGGCGGTGTTGGAGCCCGCATTGCCGGGCCGCAGCAGGCCCACGACCGGCTCGCCGGACCCGCCGCGGCCGTGGTCGACGAATCCCATCAGCGGGTGGTGCCCGAACGTTTTCTTCCAGGTCGCGGCGGCGTCCTGCTTCTCGGAGTGCGCCAGGACGAGGACGCCGTCGATGTCCACGATCACGTGCCCGCCCGCGTCCGGTGCTGCTTCACCGGCCAACCGTCATACATGTTCGCGTACTTCAGCACGGGGGTGCGCAGCGCGGCCAGGACCCGCTGTCCGCCCGCCGCCAGCTTGCTGATCAGCCGGGAGACCGTGGGGTCGGAGGCCACCGGCCCGAACACGGCCGGCTCGGCCCGCAGCAGGCCCACATCGGCCAGGCAGTCCCCGCCCAGCGCCACCGCAAGCGCGACGTCCAGCAGGATCTTGCCTGGATCGTGCACCGCCCGCGGCTTGCGCCATGGCACAAGCGCCGCTGATATCGCCGCATCCAGACCGGACTTGCGGACCGTCTCGACCAGTAGCACCGCCCCGGCCTGCGAGACGACTCCGCGGCCACCGTCCTCGACGCGGACACGCGGATAGGACCCGATACGCTTCTTCACCTGGAAAGTGCCTCCGGCGGTGGCGGGAACAAGGACCTCGGCAATTCTCATTCTCGCTGGTCAGAGGCACTTTCTGCTTTCTTGGTCATCAGTCGGACAGCCCACCTCGTGAAGCGCGAGGTTAGAAACGTAGGACAAGGTACGTGCATCTCACCGCGCGGCCTGCGGGCCAGTGACTGGCACCGAGGCGGGTGTCGCCTCGTGCTGCAGCTCGCGCCGCTATGGTGCGGGCGGGAGCGGCGTGCCGAGCCGCTGAAGGAATACCCGCATATCCTCGGGGTCCTCGCGGATTTCGTGATACTGGACGGCGCTGTTCGGGGCACTCCACCTCGGGCCGCCACGGGGCGTAGCTGGCGGGAGCAACTGTGGTGGCGGCGGGATGGAGACCCTCGGGGCCGCGGTGAGCAGTTCACCCAGGTGTCGGGAGCGCCTGACTCGGACCGGTGTGTAGCGGAGCTGGCGGGGTGCGAACCTCTCGAGGATAGTGCGAATTATGGCGGTGTGGTCGTAAATCTGTCGGCCGCTTTGTGCGCCGCGGGGTATCCGCGGCGAGACGACCAGCGCCGGGACTCGGACGCCGTAGTGCGCTATCTGCGGATGCACTCGCGGCACCTCGCGGGCGACGAGTGGGTTGGCGGCGCTGAAAGCGTCCGTGCCGGGTGGCGGGACGTGGTCGTAGAAGCCGCCGTGCTCGTCGTAGGTGATGATGAGTAGAGTGCGTGGCCACGATCGGGAGTCGAACACCCGCCTGAGCACCCGAGAGAGAAACGCCTGGCCGAATCCGACGTTGGCCGGTGGGTGATCGTCGGCAGCCGGATCGCCGCTTGGCACATCGCTGAAGTTCGGGTCGATGAAGGTGACTTGGGGAAGCGGATCGCTGCCGCCATCGAGGAACTCGTAGAGCGGCCGGATGCGTTCGAAGTCGACGCGATACCGGTTGAAGATCCGCAAGAAGCCGATGTCCCCCTCGTAGTAGCGCCACCCGACACGCGCCGCGCTCAACAAGTCGAACAGTGTCACGTCCGTCAGATAGCCGAGGTCCTGGGTCAGCTCGCTGTTGGTCCGTGCCGGGGTTCGGCCCGTCAGCATGCATACCCGGTTGGGCTGGGTGGGTCCTGGAACAGCCGCGAAGTACCGGTCGAGGACCGCGAATTCGCGTGCGATGTACTGGAAGACCGGAACGCTGGCCGCCGTCTGAAACCCGAGGATGCGCAGTTCGTTGTTGAGAGACCCCTGGATTCCTTGGTCCTGGTTGATCTCCCGCGCTTCGTTCAGCCTGCGCCGGAAAGAGGGGATAAACCCGTCCATCTCGCCACCGGGTCCGATCTGGTCCCGCACGCTGAAGAAGCCATGGTCCGGGTCGGGCCGGAAGCACGCGTCACTGCCCGCGGTCGGGGACACGCGGCCGGCAGCGCCCGGCGCCAGGGGCACGCGTTCTTTGCCGGTGAGGCCATCCAGATCCACCCTCGGCCCGTCCGGCTGAATTCGCTTGCTCGTGTGCGTGAGGAAGCCGAGCATGTGGTCGTACGACCGGTTCTCCATGGTCACCACGACGATGTGGTCGATGGTCGCCAGGTTCGCGTCTGCGCCGTTAGGCATGGGGCCGTCGATCGGTTGCCCGAGCGCCCGCGGGATCGGGGGCAGGTGGTAAGGCGTCTCATCCATCGGATCGAAGGTCTCGATCAACGCGTCCGGCCCGTCAAGTCGCACGTTGTGCAGCCAGTGGTCCCGATTTGCGATCGTCAGCAGCACCGTGGCCGCATGAGTGGAAAGTGTTTCACGGTGGGTCTCGAGGAATTCCCGGACCCCCTCGGACATACCCCGCTCCACATCCCATTCGTCCGGAATCTTGTCCAGCATCTCCGCGAGAGCGATCTTGATGTCAGAGGACGCATCCAGTCCGTCGACGTCCAGGTCGCGGATATCGGTAACGAATCGGGTCAGGAAGTGGACCGGCGTCTCTCTGGTGAACTCGTCGCGGTAGAGCTGGTACTGCGGGTGATCCGGCATCTCACCGATGGGATGCGGACGCCTGCGGAAGAAGGGTGCGAAGAGGGCGTAGAGCCGTATCTCGATCAGATCCACCATCAGCTCACCGGCGGCGGTGATCGAGCCAACAACCGGGACGTCTGCGGAAGCACTCCCGCGGGCCTGGAGGTCGGTGACTGTCAGGGTGACGCGCATAGCGAGACTGTTCTCGAGTGACGCGGTGAGAAAGCGGGGAAGGTATGCCGGAATGTCGAGTATCGAGAACAGCACGGCGAGCTGATTGCTTGCGGCGCCGCCCAGCAGGACGTCGGCGTGCTCCTGAATATCGCCCATCGCCCCGAACCGCAGGGTGTACTCGACCATGCGTTCCACGAAGTCGTCGGGCACGTCCACGGGCTCCTCGCTGCCCCGGTAGCTGACGCCGCGCGGCGCGGTGCGGGGCGCCGCGTCTTCGCCGCGCCGACCGGTGCGCCGCGGCCCGATCGTTCCCTCGCCGCGCAGTCCCGCAGCCAGATCCTCGAACGCTTCCCGGAACATCTGCGTGGTGGAGATGATCGAGTACTCCACGGGATGGATCTCCAAAGACAGTGACCGCAGTTTCAGGCCCTCGCGGGGAACCTCCAGCGGATCGATTCCCGTCAGCTGTGCGGCGACGTCCGGCAGCGCCACCCGGAGCCCGCCCCTACTAACGCGGAGAACGGGTGTCAGACCACGCAGCGCACCTTCGAAGACCTCCGTCATGCGCTGCCGGGGAATGGCGGTCACATGAACCGTTCGAGCGACGCTGAAGGTGACCCATGCACGGCAGTAGAGCCAGACGGAATCCGCGTTGTAGATGCGGCACACCCACCGCGGTGGGCGCCGACGGCGTCCTGGAGTGGGCCGCGGTTCGAGCGGCGACGGGCGCAAGCCGTCCGGAACGGCTGCCGGAGCGGCCTGCGGCTTATGCAACTCTCCTGGAACCGCGAACTCGGCCCCCGCACCCCCGGGTGCTTGCACGTCGAACTCGCGGAACGGACCGCCTTCTGGCCCCACGAGAATCCGCAGGGAAAACGTTCGTGGGGGCGGAGGTCCGACGTCAATCAGGTCGCCGGAGTCGCCAAGTGTGTCCTCAAGGCTTCCTGGTCGACGAATCGGCGGACGACGCAAGGGCACCGCCGCCCTGAGGTCGGCGCCCGCATCTCCGTCCGTTATATCCCCGGCCACAACCACGGCTGGGGACGCAGCTGAGTATGCGGACTGCTGACGTGCACTCGCAGCGAGCGGTGGAACGGCCCTCTCGACAGAGAGCAGCACTGACCCTGATCCCGGCGAGGGATAGAAGGAGATCTCCCTGAACGTCTCGCCCGTGTCAGCCCGCAGGGGCGGCAGTGTGGCGTCCCCGAAGACTTGATGCTCGACCTTGGCCGCACGCGTTTGCACCATGTCCGCCCCCTTGCGTAGCGAACTTTGCGTATCACCCCCACGGGTAACCTTCAAGCCCGGGAAAGCAGAGTACGTTCAAATATCGGCTGGTACGTCCGGCGCGGGTGGACTCTCGTCACACCGAGAACGGTGCCCGGAACCACTCCAGGTCCCGGACCCGCGATCTCCCCGTGGTTCCCACAACAACAGCCGGCCAACGTCCAGTTACCGCCTGTTGCCGATCAAGTACCCGAGATAACCTGTCCTCTGCCCTGTACGGCATAACCGGCGACACACGAGGGGGATCGTGGACGGGCGCGACGTGCGCGGGCACTACGACGGGTTGGCGGCCGAGTACGACGAGCACTGGGTCTACGGTCCGGACTACGTGCCCTGGATGTCCGGCCGGATCGTTGAGGCGTTGCGGCTTGGCCCCACAGACCGGGTGGCTGACATCGGCTCCGGTACAGGCCTGTTCGCCACAGAGGTGGCGCGGCAGCTTCATCCCCAACATCCCATTCTGTGCGTTGATCCTTCCGCGGCGATGCTCGGTCAATTGGGGACGCCGCCTCCGGCCGACCTGGCGCCCGTCGTCGCTTCCGCCGAGGACATCGCCGAAGGTCACACCCAACTGCCGTACGAACAGCTCGATGCGATGTGGCTGAAGGAGTCGGTGCATCACGTGGCCGACCCGGCACACACGCTGCGCGGTCTGGCTGGCCGGCTGGCGCCCGGAGGCCGACTGCTGGTGGTGATGCTCCCGGCTACCATCCAGTACCCGCTGTACGAGGCGGCCCTGGCGCGCTTTGAAGAGCTGCAGCCGGACCCGGCCGTCATCGAGGGGCACCTGCGGGCGGCCGGGCTGAAGGCCCGTCTCAGCTACGTCGAGCATGAGTTGCGCATCGACCGAGACAAGTACTTCGGCATGGTGCGAGCCCGCTACATGTCCCTGCTCTCCACGTTCACCGACAGTGAGCTTGAGAAGGGCATCGAGGAGATGCGGGTCGTGCATCCGGAGCCGGTGTTGGTGTTTCCGGACCGATTCGCGTTCGTCCTCGGTCGACGAGGTGGGGAGTCGGCGTGAGCACCTTGGTCGATGAACGGCTGCGGCGGCTGCGGAGCGAACTCGATGACCACGCGCGGATTGCCGATCGGCTGGGGCTGGATCTGGAGCGGCCGTTACGGTCCCTCAACGACGGCTATCCGGAGAACGCGGTCGCCCTGGTCGGGAAGCTGACCGAGAAGCTCCTCAAGGAGCTGTGGCGTCACCATGGCGTCGAGGGCGACCCGTCGACGAAGGCCCTGAACGACCTGGTCAAGCGCTGCCGGCCGTACATCCGCAGCAGCACGGTGGTGGACGCGCTCGAAGACATTCGCCGGCTGCGCAACCGGTCCACGCACGACGGGTACGACATCAGCGACGAGGACGGGCTGCTGGCGGTCCGCTGGCTCGTAGACGTGCTGGTCTGGTTCACCAACACCGGGAGCGCGGCCCTGTTGGGCGGGGAGCCGGACATGGCGCCCGAGGTAGCGCGCCGCTGCGAGTTCTTGGCCGGGCTGTACGTCACCCTCGGCTACCGGCGGGCGAAGCGGTTCGTCCTCAGCCCGGACACGGTGTACCAGCTGTTCTGCCGCGAGGCGGGGATGCGGCTGGAGTACGTGGAGTTGATGCTCTCCCGGGACGCCGACGACCTGCGGACCGTTCTGACCTCCACCGGTGGGGAGTTGCTACGCACCCCGTTGCCCAAGCTCACCCGGTTCGTCGTCCTGGAGGATGACGGCGGTGCGGTGCCCGGTGCTCTCCAGCCCGTGTTGGGGCTGGACTTCCGGATCGTGCGTTACGACGGATTCGTCGACACCCTCGTCAATCTCGACGGCCACCTCGCCGCTCTCACCTCCGTCGGCGACTCGGCGGAGCCGAGAACGGCTGTGGCCGCCGCGGTGCTGACCACCGACCCGCGCACCGGCGAACCGTCGCTGGAGCAGTCCAGCGACGCGGCACAGCTCCTGACGGGCTTGGCGCGCGGCAGCGCGAACGTCCTGGTCACCGGTCGTCCGGGGAGCGGCAAAAGTACGCTGCTGCGCTCGCTGGCCGTCAATCAGGAACTGCGCCGCTTCCGCTTCTATTTCGACCTTGGGTTGAAACCGAAGGACGAACCGTTCTCCGAGTACGCGGCCCGCCTGCTCGCTCCGGCTATGACGGCGGACCGCTCGCGCGCCTACGAGCTCTTCCTCTATCTCATCCGTTCCGGGACCGCGCTGTGTGTGCTGGACGCTGTAGACGAGGGCGTTGACGAAGCCAGCCCGGCCGGTTTCCTGCGGCTCTTCGCCGATCTCGCGGCTGTGCTGTCCGCGGAGTCGGCGGTGGTGATGAGTTCGCGGGTGTCCTTCCTGGCGGACTCGCCCCAGATTCGTCAGCTGCTCGACAGCGGCGCGGGCCGCTCCGAGCAGCTGGTCGAGCAGATGTACGCCAACGGCGTCGACCCGGCCCGCGTGCCGCACTTCCACGTCGTACGCCTGGCCGAACCCGATACCACTCCGCTCGAGACGCGTCTCACCACGGCGCTGAACCTGCCCGCGGGCAAGCCGCTCGCCGACATCCTGAGCTCGCACATCACGCGCACCCTGGCCGAGCGCGGCCGAGCGGAGCTGGAGCAGCGGCTGCCCGCCGCGTTAGGACAGGCCTTCCTGACCGACCGCACCGTGTTCTCCTTCCTCGACATCCACCGGCAGCTGGGGGCCGATGCCTTCGCAAACGATCGCCTTGAGCTCGACGCGTGTGCGCTTGCTCCGCTGCTGCGGCCCGCAGGGCTCGATCACGTCGCCTTCGTGCACACGGCCTACCAGGAACTAATGGCCGCCAGGTTCCTTGCCGAGCCGGCCAACCGGGACCTGGCCGCGGCTCTACCTGGCGGCGCCTTCCTCACCGAGCAGGTGCGCGACTTCCTCGCCGGCCTGCCCGGCGGTCGGGAGACGGACGACTGCGTGCTGCCCGCCGGGACGTACCTGGTCGGTCCGGCCGAACGGCTGCTGCTCCGCCGCGTCGAGCAGCCTGTACGCTTCGACCGCCATGCTGTGACCGTGGCGCGCTACCGCGGCTTCCTCGAAGCACTCGAAGCGGACGGCACATCGAGGTGGGACCACCCCGACCAGCCGGTCGGCGTCACCCACCATCCCTGGGGCGACCGGCTGCGGCACACCAACTACTACGACAACCCGCGCTACGACGCTTATCCGGCCATCTGCGTCAGCTGGTGGAGCGCGTACGCCTTCGCCGCGTTCGAGGGCAAGCGGCTACCGACCTCCCTGGAGTGGGAGGCCGCCGCCCGGGGCACCGACGGCCGCCTGTTCCCCTGGGGCGACACCCCCGACAACACGCGCGTCAACTGCGCCGACACCTGGGTCGGCCGACCGGTGGTGACGTACCAGGCGTGGTATCGGGACTTCGCGGGCGACGCCGTACGGCAGGCCGGGGCGACGCCCGTCGACGAACGGCCGGGCAACCGCTCCCCGTTCGGCGTCCTCGACATGGTGGGCAACTGCTGGGAATGGACCTCCACCAGCCTGGACGATCCCGGCGAGGCCGTCATCTGCGGCGGCAGCTACGACAACCCGATGCGGGCGGTGCAGGCCAGCAGCAAGGGCATCTACCGCAAGCGCGGCGGGAGCAACGCGGTCGGGTTCCGATGCGTGCAGGACCTTGAGACACGTGAGATATCCGAGGCAGAGGGGGCGATGGAATGAGCAGCGGCGGCGGGCCGCGTCACGGCACCATCGTGGACCGGCGTCCCAGTGGCGGAGGACTCAGCGGTGCGCTCGGCACCTACGTGGTCAGGGACGACGAGGACGAGCGCTATTACGGCTTCGACTACCGGCAGATTGTCACCGAGGGATTCCGCACCATCCGCACTGGCGAACGCGTCCGCTTCCACGTCAGTGCTGAAAGCCCCGACCGGGCGAAGTTCGTCATCCGCCTCGATCAGCCCGACCCGGCCGAGTACTACCGGTGACCGCCCCCGGAGTCCCGCTGCTGGAGGAGGTCACAGGGGCACGCCAGGAGCTGACCGTCGTGCTGCCGGTGCGGCTGCTCCGCGTCCCGGGCTGGCCGGAAGGGCCCTTTCCGTTCGAGCTGGGCAGCCGCCGCACCGACGCCCAGACCCGGTCCACCTACTTCGCCCCCGCCTCCGCCCGCGCCCTGTATGGGGCACCCGGACGGCCACGCCGCTGGCACCTGCCGCTGGACGTCAAACAGGACGGCCTGCACCTGCTCGGCATGGAACTCCTCAAAGCGGCCACCGCCCGCAACCCCGAACACGCCCTCGTCGTCCTGCACTTGAGCGTGGAAAGGCCACTTCTGCCCATTCTGCGGGCCCTGGCTGGACGGCGGCCGAACCCCGCCGAAGAACTACTCACCGGCCCCTTCGACCCGGCCGGCCTCCTCGCCGGCATCGCCGACGTCCGGGACCCCGACCAGCCGTTCGCCATAGCCCGCCCGTACACCATCGCCTTCATGACCCCCACCGAGCGGCACACCCCCGCCCTCCGCACCGGCGATGAAGGGGCGCTGCCGGCCGCCGCGGACCACTGGCTATGGCAACTGGCCTCCCGCTCCACACCAGAGGATTTCCCCCTGCCGCCGGAGACCGCCGCCGAACAGCTGAAGGACGCCGTCAGAATCTCAGCGGACTGGAGCGCCCTGGTGCTGCGCCAGGGGGCCGCTTTCCTCGGCCACCGCCCCGACACCGGTACAGGCGACTTCTTCGAGTTCGGCGCCCTGCACTCCCGTACCGTCTACCTCGACGCCCTGCTCCTCGGCGCGCTCCAGCGCGACCACGTCGACGAACTCACCGACGAACTCTCCGAGGTGTTCAACTCCTCACGCCTCGCCCGTCGCGTCGCCACCCTGGAACGGAACATCGCCGTCTTCCGCAGCACCTATTGGCGCCAGCACCTCACCGCCCATGGTGCGGCCAACGATCTGCTCCTCGCCTTCCAGAACCAGCACCGGCTGCCCGCCCGTTTCGACGAGATCCTGGCCGAAGCGGCCGATTACAGCAGGCTCGTCCAGACCCAGGAGAGCCAGCAGATCAGCGGGGCCCTGGGCGTCCTCACCATCCTCGGCCTGCCACTCGGCACTGCCTTGAGCATCCTGCAGGTTCTCGACGACCACTCCACGGCACACCTGCTGATCGCGCTCGGCCTGTCGGTCGCCGCCACAGCCGCAGCCCTCACGACACGGTATGGGCGCCTGGTCCTGTCATCTCTGCGGGGCGGGGGGAGGCAGGCATAGGACGCCGTGATTGCCGGGCGCACACGCAGAGCTGTTGCGGGCACTGAACGAGATCCAGATGCTTGACGAGCAGACCGAGCCGTGGCAGCGGCGGTACGCGATCTGTGCTGGCATCGAGGCCGCCCTCTCGTAAAACGTCCGAGGTCACGGCCTGAGCAGAAGCCGCTATCGAGGTCTGGCCCGCACCAACGTGCAGCAGCTCCTGGCCGCCATGGCCGGCAACCTCAGCCGCTGGCCGACTGGCACAGCGGGATTCACGATCACCTGACCGCAGAGACCACCAACACAGCCACGGCATCGGCTTTAGATCGTCTTCATCCCTGATGCCGACGAGCTCCGCCATATCGACGTCCCGCCTCGCTGGCTAGGGCGGTGAAGTGGGGTCTGGCACAGAGCCCGGAACTTGTGCCAGCCCCCAAATAGCGCCGCCGTAGCCACACGAATGCGGCACTTGACCTGCGGACGGGCGCCACAAGGCGAGCGCCGCAACACCGGTTCCCTGGAGGGATGGTAGGTGCTCGTTGAGGACTTGTACGACAACGCGATGGCCGAGGCCCTCAACGGCACCTTCAGGGCCGAACTGATCGAACACCAAGGCCCATGGCGGGACGCTGACCAGGACGAATGCGCCGTCGTGCAGTGGGTTGGCTAGTACAACACCGAGCGCCTGCACTCCGCACTCGACTACCTGCCACCCGAGGAGTTCGAGGCGGCCTACTACCGTTCCCTGGCCACTCCGAACGCCGCCTGAAACACACAAGATCTGTCGCTACGAAACTCGGGGCAGCTCACCTTGTCCGGTCCGCTCATGTGAAGGGAGGGCCTTGTCTAGAGCTCGCCAGGCGCGTGTCTCTCGTTGCGCCCTCCGAAGTCTGTGACGCTATTCCAATGTTTCGGCCTGATTGAACCAGTAGGCGATGTTGTTGGTGATGATGGGGATATTGGGGTCATCAGGGCCCAGGAGGCGTCGGGTGTCGGTGAGCATGCGGGTGAGGGTGCTGACCGCTTCCCTGGGACGGCCCGCGTGTCCTTGCCACATGGCGAGCTTGTCGAGGGCGGTCAGCGTGGCGACGTGGTCTTGGCCGAGGTGGTCTTCGACATGGTCCAGCATTGCCTGGTAGGTGTCGACCGCCGCTCGCGCGTCGCCCATCTGGCCCTGCCAGTGGCCGAGATCCACGAAGGTTGCCAGCGTCTCGGGGTGGCTTGGTCCAAGGACACGTTTCTGGTCGGGGAGCAGCTCTTTGAGCGTGATGACGGCCGCCTCGGACTCTCCCGCACTACCACGCATGACAGCGAGGCCGTGGCGCGTGTTGAGGATGCTCGGATTTTCTGGGACGAGATGGTGCTCTTGGTCACGGAGGACGTCCGTCAAACCTTTAACAGCCTCCTGATGCTTTCCTGCCCACCCCAGGCACAGTGCGTGGCTTTGCCGGGAGCTGAGTGTGTCGGGGTGATAGGCGCCGAGGGCTCGGACTCTGTCGGCGACGAGGTCGGCGAGGGCTTCGGCCGCGGCGATCGGATCTGTTCTCGCTTGCAGACGGGCGAGGTTATGGCGAGCGGCGAGCAGTTCCGGATGATCTGAGCCAAGGACCTCGCCCATGTCGGGGATCAGTGACCGGTAGCCGTCGACCGCTTTGTCGGTCTCGCCGGCTTCTCCCTGCCACCGGGCGAGGCTTTGCCGAGTGGTCAGGACACGCGGGTGCCGGGGGCCGAGTGCCTGTATCTGGTCGGGCAGGAGCGTCTCAAGTGACACGGCGGCTTTGACGGGGTCCCCCGCCTCTCCCTGCCATCGGGCCAGGTTGTGTCGGGCGGTCAGGGTGCGTTCGTCGTCGACACCGAATTCCTCTTCCATACCTGGAATCAGTTCGAGGTAGGCGGCGGCGGCCCCTGCCGCATCTCCCGCGACGCCTTTCCAGAACGACAGATTGTGGAGGACGGAGAGTTCTGCATCCCTGCCCGCCCTGTTGCGCCGCCGGGCGGCAAGGACCTCGGTGAGTGCGACGATGGCGCCGTGCACGTCGCCAGCTTCACCCCGCTCGACGGCCAGATTGTGACGGGCTACGAGCGTCTCGGGGGCATCGTGGCCGTCCAGCCGGGTGAGGTCCGCTTCGAGAGATTCCAGGGTCTGGACTGCGCCGGCATGGTCTCCGATTCGGCTCTGCGAGCGGGCTAGCTCGCTGCGGGCGAAGAGGGTGTGTGGATGGTCGGGGCCCAGGTGGTGGTGGGCGAGCGAGCAGACCACCTCGAAATGGGCGCGTGCCCAGGCGATTTCACCGGCGTTACCCGCGCTGGTACCCAGCCGGAACAACAGGGTGTACGCGGTCTCGTCCTGCCAGAGGGCTTGGCTCTCCCCGTCCTGGTCGTGGGCGGCCAATGCGCGTGCACTGGCCCTCAGCCGCTGTCCAAAGTCCTGGTCGCTCTCGGTGCCGGACCAGATGTCCAGAAGGGCGTGGGCCGCCGCCGTCAGGACAGCCTTCCTGCGCTGTGTGCGGAGGTTGGGCGATGAGCCGGGGAACTGCTGCTCACGCACGGCGCGTTGGATGAGCTGATGCGTGCGGACCAGCCACGTGTTGTCACCGTCACCCGGCGTGTGATCGACGAGATGGAGTCGATCCAGCGTTGCCAGAGTGTGCTCCGCCTCAAGATCGTCGATGGGGCGGTCTGACTTGCTGTGCTCGGTCAGCCAGGCACGGGCGGCCTCGCTGGTGAACAATGATGTGGGGATGCCCGCTGTCCCATCGAGGACGGAGGCCAGCTCCAGCATCGGCCGGGCCAGCATGCCGGTGTGCTGGTCGGCCTGGTCGATGGAGATGTCCCAGAGAGCCGCCAGTGAGCTGGTTGCGGTACCGCCGCGCACGGCCGGAACAAGCCGTTCGAGGGTGAGCCGGCGGTCAGCGAGCAGCTGTCGGTAGCGGGAGACGCTGCATGAGGCGTTGTAGTCGAGGTAAGCGGCGGCTCGTGACAGCGCCAGGGGAAGATGACCGAGGTCATCGGCCAATCCTGCCAGCTCCGCGTCCGCGCCGCCGTCGGTGGGTACGTCCCGCTGCAGTGTGTTGCGCAGGTGAGCGAGGGATTCCTCGGGGGTGAAGAGGCCGACAGGTAGGAAGGGGTGGCCGCTGGCTGTGGCGAGGTCTGTTTCGCGGCTGCGTGAAGTGACGATGACCCTGCCGCTACCAGCGGTGTGCCGGGGCGGCCAAAGTCCCTCGAGCGCGCCGGGGGAGTACACGTCGTCGAGGATGACAAGCCAGTTGTGCTTGGTATCGCGCAACCAGTTGAGGAACTGCTCGGCGGCAAGCGTGGAGTCTTCACCAGTCGGGACCAGTTCGAGAGCGCGGGCTGCCTGGGCGTAGGCGCCTGTCACGGCAGGCGTGTCGTTCGCCGTCACCCAGACCAGCACGTCTACGTCGTCGTCACCGTCGACGACACGATCGCAGTAGTCAGCGGCCATGGAGGTCTTGCCGACGCCTCCGGTGCCTGTGAGCACGCGCCCCTTCACAGGTGCGCCGGTCGCATGTCCGACGCCGTCGTCTTGCGAGCTGTCCAGGGCGCGAGCTAGAGCATCACGATGTTCCCGCTCGACGAACACGTCGCCAGTGCTGGGGACCAGTCCTATTCGGAGCGTGGTTGTCCTACGGGGGACTTTGCCGCGCTTCGTCTGCGCGCGAGTGCCGGACGCCACTTCATGGCGCCGCGCCGCGGACTTGCTCCGATCGGCCGCCCGGCGCAGGTTCTCCCACCGTGCTCGGGACTGTGGTCCCGGTCTCAAACCGGCGCGGCTTTCGAGGAGTTCGGTTAGAAAGATGAAGGTCCGTCCGGCCCGCGGAACGCTCTGGGCGTTGAACCATGCGCTGAGAGTGCTCTTGCTGAGGGCGACGGGAGGATTCTGTCGCTCGCCCTGCCGAATGATCTGACCGAACGTGAGTCCGGCCGCTCGCCGCAACGCCCCCAGTTCGCCAGCCAGACGTGAGGCCTCAGCAGGGACGTCCACTATGCCGTTCCCCCGTTCGTTCCGAACTCTCTACGAACCCTATTTTCGCCCGTCTGATCGTCGCATACCAGCTGTTCGGTGGCAGTTGCCATTCGCCGAACCCCGATCCGAACGGGCCAGGTGGTGTGCAGCCGATCGCTTGGTCGGGCAGTCCACAGATGGGGCAGTCAATGCGAGATCTTTATCGCAAGGCGTGGAACGCCTGGTGCACACCGCGGACGCGGCGGCGGATGGCCACGCTCGTCGCGCGGTGGTTGGCCGGGGCTGTGCTGAGGGCGATGGACGGCTACCTGTGGGGGTGGTGGACCAGCCGATGAGCAGAGGGGGGCAGCGGGTCGTCACCGTCAGAAACGACGGTTGCTGCCTGCTCTGGTCGCAGACACCTGGGACAGTCCTTTCGATGTCTGACCGGGTGGGACCGGAAACGGGTTGCCCGAAGGTCCGCTGCCCCTCCCCGCGCGTGATCAATTCGGCCAGCTACTGAACATGGTCGGGTCAATTTCGATCAACATCGGCTAGCCGCTTGAGACTTCGTGAGGTGTCCACCGATGCTGATGAGGTTCGAAGAAGCAGAAGATGTCCGACCTCGGCGCCGTGCCGGGGCGGCTTCTGACTCGCGGACCTTGGAGATTCCGTGGACATCCGTGTCCTACGGGCCGGTTCGGCATGCTTGCCGAGCCCTGCCCCTGCGCCCTGCCTCGCCCCGTCCTGCGCCGACGGCCACCCGCGGTTCGTGTCGACCGGCGTCCTCCTGCCCGTCGCGACGATCGGGAGGACCTGATGAGCGCATCGCCTTTCGAGCCGACCGTCCCTCAACAGACGGCGATCGTCGACTACCTCGTCAACGCCGTCGTACGTGATGCGACCGGCGTATCGGACGGTGACGTCTGCTTGGGCGAACCGCCGAGTGCCCGTTACTACATGGCGAGCCTGGCGCCGAATTCCGGGCCCGGTGGCGCCGTGTCGAGCTACGGCCGCACCGCTCCGGACAGCCTTGGCTTCGAGTTCGAGGCCGAGAACGGCAGCGAGATCTCAGTCAAGGCCAGTGCCTCGTTCTACTATGCCGTGCTGCCGACGCGTGACCAGCAGCTGCAGTGGGCCGGCGAGCGTACAGAGCCATATCGTCTAGCGCCTGTGTTCCGGCGTCTCGAAGTGATGGTCGGGCCCGTCGACGTCGTTCTCGGACAGACGGGCCTGCGTCAGACGAAGACCCTGGAGACGGAGTTCCGGCGAGCCTTCGATGAGGCCGTACGCCAGGCGTTCCGGGATCCTCGCATCGATCGCCGTCAGGGGCACGACCGTCGTGAGCGCATGGTCCCGCCCGCCGCGATGGTGGATGAAGCGCTCTTCGAGCAGTGGCTGGCCCGGGAGGCGGTCGGCGAACCCGTGCTGCCGTCTCCAGGTGCCCATGTCGTGATCACTTCGCGCCCCGTGGCGTCGAGCCGGCTTCGAGTGACCGTGACCCTGCAGAACCTCGCGACCGACCCGATGATCACCGTCCAGGGGCGCGGCGGCAACTCCGGACGAACCCGTCGGGACGAAGCCAGGGATCACACCCTCTTCCGCGTGGGCCTCGAAGTCGAAGGCGACCGTCTGCTCCCCATCGAGATGGACCTCGGCGCCGATGCGTATCGCTACTCCGGCGAACTGGGCGCGTATGCCAACAACTGCGGAGTCGAACCACGTTGGCACGATGGGCGACTCGTAGGCATCAGCAGTGTGCCGGTTCCGGTGCACGACACACACCGGGCCGTGGCGCGTACCGATGAACGATGGACGTACGAGGCTCTCGCCGCGGATCCGCTCCCCGCCCTCGACGAGCTCGCCGACAACATGGAGGCGTACCTGTCGGATCCGGTGTGGAGCACCGCCGATCTCCAAGACGAGCCGGCGCTGGCCCGCCAGAAGGAGGCCGACAGGGAAGCCTCTGCGCTGGAGGTGGCGCGCTTCCGCGACGGCATCGCCTGGCTGAGGCGTGACGAGCGACTGTTGTTCGCCTTCCGACTGGCCAACGAGTCCATGGTGGAGCTCGGCAGCCGTCGTACGAAGCCGATCCGAGGGTGGCGCCTGTTCCAGTTGGTGGCCGTCGTCAGCCAGCTCGGGGCTCTGGCATGGCGTGAGCACCCGGAGGAGGAGTTCACGCCGGGGCTCTGGGGCGACGAACACAACGCGGATCCCACCGAGGCGGCGACCGTCGTCTGGTATCCGACGGGTGGAGGCAAGACCGAGGCGTATCTGGGACTGGTCGTGGTGTGCATGTTCTACGACCGGCTCCGAGGCAAGAAGGAGGGCGTCTCGGCTTGGTGTCGTTTCCCCTTGCGTCTACTGACCCTTCAGCAGACGCAGCGACAGCTCGATGTGGTCGTCGCGGCCGACACCGTGCGTCGGCGCAACACAGACCGGATCAAGGCCGTGGGAGGCGTGGACTGGCCCTTCTTCATCGGCTTCTACGCCGGCAGTGGCAACACGCCCAACTCGCTGTTGGCGGACGGGATGCTCGACCGGCTGCGCTCGAGCGAGGAGGCTCGCCACGAGTACCGTCTGGTTCACGTCTGCCCGTACTGCGGTGAGGCGTCCGTCAAGGTTCCGCCTCCAGACCCGAAGAAGCTCAGGCTCCTGCACGTATGCGGCAATGAGCAGTGTGGGGAGACCCTGCCGATCATCGTCGTGGATGCGGAGATCTACCGCTATCTGCCCACGGTGGTGGTGGGGACGCTCGACAAGCTCGCCAACATCGGCTTGTCCGACAAGTTCGGCGCACTCTTCGGGGACGTCGACTGCCGCTGCCCGGAGCACGGCTTCGGGCGGGGCGGGAAGTGCAATGAGCGCTACGCGCCGGGTCACTCGAAGACCCCTCCACGGCCCCTGCAGGAAACTCTCTACGACCCGTCCCCGTCCTTGGAGATCATTGACGAACTCCACATGGTCAACGAGGAATTGGGGGCATTTTCCGGGCACTACGAAGGACTGCTCGCCGAGGTCCAGCGAACCCTTTCGGCCCGGCAGCGCTCCGATGGTCGAGGCGTGCGGATGAAGGTGGTGGCGACCACCGCGACCATTCGCGGCGAGGACCGCCAAAGCGAGCACCTCTTCGGGCTTCCGTCGGTGGTGGTGCCGCTGCCGGGGCCCAGCCTGGACGAGAGTTTCTACTGGAAGCTGGACCGAGACCGACCCATGCGCCGCTTCGTCGGGGTCATGCCGACCCGCGGCACGGCCGAGATGACGCTGGTCAGGATGCTCACGTCCGCGCATCGTGCGCTGTGGAGGCTCGTTCTGCGTCAGGATCTCCCCGACGAGTTCGCCGGCTGGCCGGAGGACGAGCTCACGGCGACCGTGGACCTCTACCGTACGAGTCTGACGTACGTGACCTCGCTCGTCGACTTCGGGAAGATCCGCCGCTCACTGGACACCCAGGTCAACGAGACCCTGCGTCGGTACGGCTTCCCCGATCTCCAGGTGGCCGAGCTCAAGAGCGAGAACAATCGAGGCCTCGACGGGGTGCGCGGCGTTCTCGAGGACCTGAGCACCACCGATGGGGATACGGGCATGGTCGTGGCCACCAGCATGGCCAGCCACGGCGTCGATGTGGACCGGCTGAATCTCATGCTGTTCAACGGCATGCCCCGCTCGATGGCCGAGTACATCCAGGCGTCGTCCCGGGTCGGCCGCGCTTATCACGGCCTGGTGTTCATGCTGTTCAACCCCGTACGGGAGCGCGACCGATCGCACTACCGCTACCACGGCAAGTTCCATGAGTACCTGGACCGTATGGTGGAGCCGGTTGCGATCAATCGCTGGAGCCGTTTCGCGGTACGTCGCACTCTGCCCGGCATCCTCATGGGCCACGTCCTGCAGATCGCCAATCACGATTGGTGGCGGGAGGGTAAGGCACCCGGGCATCTGCACGACCTGTCCAAGATGCAGGCGGCTCTGCGTGATCCGGCGGCCGGGGGCTTGTCCACGGTTCGACTCACTCAGTTGTTGGAGACGATGCACGCCGTCTTCCAGTCTGCGCGCCCCGAAGGAGAGGAACTCCGGACAGATCTGGAGGACCTGGTGGAGCACGCGATCACCAGCCTCCGGTCTGCGGGTGCATCCGCCGGTCTCGCAGGCGGCAACAACCGTGGTTACCGCGCCACCGGTGACTATCTGGGCCTGGAATACCGGCCCATGACGAGCCTCCGAGATGTCTCCGAGGGCATTCCGTTCCACATCGTTTCCGACGGTCGGAGGTCCTGATGGGTGCGTTCAATCCCAGGGAACACGACATGGCCCGCGACCGCGGCCAGGTCCTCTACCGCTTCCGCCCGGGGCAGACCTTCGACCACCGCGGCGGATACACCGCCCAGGTGATGCAATACGGGCGCGACGACGAGTTCGACGGCCCTTCACTCGACCGCGACCAGTTGGTCCAGGCGGCGATGCGGTTCGTCGGCAGCTGGCGAGCAGCAGGCCGTGCTCTCGCCGCCGGCGCCGACCGAGCCCCTGAGTTTCCCGGAGACGAGGACCGCTTGGCTTCGCGTCACTACGAAGTCGTCGTTCCGGGTAAGGTCTTCTGCCGAGTCTGGCCGCGGGTCGTGCGCTGCTCGAGCTCCGGCTGCGGACACGTCTGGGCGGCCGGCGATCCGCGCCCCGGGACCGATCAGTGGCCGCCGTCCTGTCCCAGCTGCGGCAACGGGGTGGGCAATCGTCAACTCCAGTTCGTCTTCGCGCATCGGTGCGGGGAGATCTCGCCGATGTATCCGCCGCAGAAGTGCCCCAGGGGGCATACGAAGTTCAGGCTCGACGACCGCCCGAGCCGGTTCCGCGACTTCCGCTGGGAGTGCATGACCTGCGGCTTCCCCCTCGCAGTACAGAGGAGCTGCGGCAACACCTCGTGCAGCTACCCGGACAAGCTCATGAGCCCTCTGTTGCACACGGCCGGAACTGCGCACGTCGGTCAGGGTCTCACCCTCGTCAACGTCACAACGACCGAGGAAGCGGCCCGACAGGGCAACCCGAACTACGCCGTGGCCGTGCTCGGCCGGTGGCTCGGAGAGATCACCGAGGGCGAGTTTCGACGCCTCACCGACGGACATACGGTCGATGTCCCCGACGAGGTGATCGCCAGTGTCCGGGCTATGGAAGAGGCTGGCCTCGTCGACCAGGCGAGGGCGCTGCGGGCGAGGTTCATGCCGGTCGAAGTGGACCGCCTGCGTGAACAGGTCGGCAAGGCCCTCGGCCTCGACGTCGACGGTGACGACGTCCGCGCACTCGCAGCGGATCTGCACACCTACCAACGGGTGCGCAATCTGGACCGCCTCGACATTCAGCGCCTGGCCGAGGAAGCCCGTACTCCCGCACGCCGATCGTTGTACGAGCGTTTTCCCGAGGTTCTCTACCGGGCCGGCTTCGACGGTGATCAGACCTGCCTGGTGACCGAACTGCCCATCACCTACCTCGCCATCGGATACAGCCGCACCGGCTTCAGCCCCGATGAGGCGGACCTCGTCCCGTACCGCGGCCGGGCCGTCAGGGGCGCTCCGGAGAAGACCTTGCTATACGCGCACCCCACGCAGGCGGAGGCGCTGCTGTTCCCCGTGGACAGGGCGAGGGTCACCCGCTGGCTGGTGCGCAACGACCTGGTCGATCCGAGCGACTTGGTCGAGGCCGGGGGAGTCGCCCAATGGCTGGTGCACCAGCTCGGCCGGAGTGGAGGCAAGGCGCTGTCGCACGAAGTGCCGCCGGACCAAGGCCACCCTGATTATGCGGTGCACGAACTCTTCGGGCTGTTGCACTCGCTGTCCCACCAGTTGCTGCGGGCTCTCGCGGTCGACAGCGGGTACAGCGAGATGAGCCTGTCCGAGTATCTCTTCCCACACGATCTGGCCTTCGCCATCTACCCCAACGGAGGCAGCGACTTCACCCTCGGCGCCCTGCGCACCGTACTCGAACAGAACCTAGATGCAGTGGTGACCAGAGCGGTCGACAACGACTCCTGTCTGTACGACCCCAACTGCATGCTCACCAACAAGGGGGCGGACCACGGCTGTCTGCAACTCCCGGAAACGGCATGCCAACACTGGAATCGCAACCTGTCGCGCTGGCACCTCTACGGTACGCCGGACGGCATGAAGATCGGTTATTGGGATCCGACGCTCTAGCGGAGAGCCGCCCCGGCCCGACTTCCCATCATGTGACTCGGCGCGCATGCGCCACGGTCGCTGCACTGATCGGGGTCGCCGGGGCGACACCCGACCAGTGCAGCGGCGGTTGGGGCTGGTACCGCCGTTCGACTCGCTCGGCCGTTGCGCGCTGGATATCGTTTCCAGACGTAGCCGACCGGGGGAAGGGAAAAGAATAAATGGCGGGGGCACAGCGACGACCGTGGGCACCGCTGCCGTCCACGACTGCCGACATCACCAGGGACGCCGTCATAGTCATCCCCGGCATCATGGGCAGTGCGTTGGAAGACGCCGCGACCGGCGAGCCCCTCTGGGGACTGAGCGTGAACCTGCTCGCGCGCGCCTGGAGTCGCCGCGACGCACTCCTACCCCTGCACCTGACCCCCGAGGAGCGCGCCGGGAAGTACGGGCGCGTGAGGGCGACCGGGCTGCTGAAGGTCCCCACCTGGGCGCCGTTCCTACAGGGTCTCGAACCGTACGGTGATCTGGTCGATGCGGTGAGAAAGACCGTTGCGGACTCTGCGGCCATCCTGGAATTCCCGTACGACTGGCGACTGCCCGTGACCGTCAACGGTGCGCGGCTCGCCGCGGCGGCCTGTTCCCACCTCGATGCCTGGCGCACTCACCCCATGGCCGATGGCGGCGACGGCCCCGCGCGTCTCGTCTTCGTCGCCCATTCCATGGGCGGCCTCGTCACCCGTGCCGCCTTCGCAGATCCGAGCGCGGACCTGATGTCGGATACGCGTGCAGTGATCACCTTGGGTACCCCCTTTCACGGATCCGTCAAGGCGGCCGCCATCCTCAACGGAAGTCGCCAGGACCCTTTGCCTACCTTGCCTCGATACCGCATGGCCGCCCTGGCGGCGACCCTGCCCGGCGTGCACGACTTGCTGCCCGGCTTCCGTTGTGTCGACGCAGGTCTGGAGGTCCATCGGCTGACCCCGCGGGACGTGGGAGGGCTCGGCGGTGACGAAGAACTCGCGGAACAGGCACAGGAGTTCCGGAAGCGCATACGGATGTCCGGTCCACAGGCCTTGCCGGGGCATCGGGCCGTGGTGGGCATCGCTCAACCCACCATGCAGAGCCTGCGATTGGACAGCGGGATCGTCCACGCGCAATATGTCGGTTTCCGCCCAGATAGCGATGGTGGCCTACGGCGTACCCCAGACGGCATCCCCGAGCGCCATGACCGCATGGGCGACGGCACGGTCCAACGGGATGCGGCTTCCTTGGGCGGTGCTGGTGTCGCCTACCTACCCCTGCAGCACGGAGCCCTGGCCAAGGACAGCGTGGCACTGCGTTATGTACAGGCGGTTCTCACGGAACCCGATGAGGAGTTGGGCCTGCCCTTGGGAGCCGGCGAGATCGGCCTCGTCGTCCCGGACTCGGTCGAGGTAGGGGAGACCTGGACCTTGCGTGTGACCGGAGTCGACTCGCCGGCGCACATCCTCTGCAGCATCCACGACGCCGAGAACGATCGCCGACTCGACACCCCCCGCCTGAGATGGATGGACGGCGAGATCGGAGCCCCCGTGACGCTGACTACCCCCGGGCTGTACCGGGTCCGGGTGAACACCGGAGGCAATTCCCCCGTGACGCAGTTGCTTCTGGCGGCCGCGCCCAACGCCTCGGACTTGGACGGGTGAGGGAACGGTCGCCGCCATGTCGATGGATTCGGAGGACTCGCGTCCCCTTCAGTACTTCCCGGTCGCTATCGGCCGGTACGACCACCATGACCCGCTAGACACGGCGGTGGAAGTCGAGAGCGTGGCCGAACTACTGGCTCCGTTCGGTGCCGAGGTCCACCCGTGGGAGGTGCCCGACGAAGACCGGGGCGCCGACGCGGTCGAGGAACGCCTGAACCACTGGGCCGAGCCGACCAGCCCCGCCGACACATTTCTGTACTGGCTCGGTCACGGGGAGAGCGACGGCCAGTCGGCGCGATTGGCCCACTCCCGTAGTCCTCGCCCGCTCACGACAGGGGGCATGTCCCCCGAGAGGATCGTCGAGTACCTCACATCTCGCCAGGGCCACCGGCTGGCGGACGGGACATGGGCGATCGTCGTCATCGATGCGTGCCGGTCCGCCAGGTTCGTTCAGTTGATGAGCGCCGAAGCCCATGCCGATGCCGCCGGTGGCCCGCGCAACGTCCTGATGGTGGCGACCTCGGAGGAAGGTATCGCCAACCTGGGCCGGTTTCGTAAGGCTCTGGATACCGCCCTCACGGTCAACTTTCCCGCCGAGAACACCATTAGCCTATGGGCCCTTGCCGCCGAGCTCAGCCGGAACCTGCCCGGCTGCCCGGTCATTCCGCACGGTATCGAGCCCACCGCTGCGCTGGAGCGCAGGGTTCCAACCTTGGCCGGCGCAATCACAGCTCCGTTGGACGTCCTCGCCGACATCGAAGCCATACTCGCCGGCTTCACCGACGACGAGCGTCGCCACTTCATTCCCAAGGCGAGCGGTGCCGAATTCGGGGAACAGGCTTGGTACTTCGAGGGGCGGGCAGCCGAGCGCGATCAGCTTCTGAACTGGCTCGACACCGCCCGTGGAGGCCTCGCCGTCGTCACCGGTGCGTCCGGCTCCGGAAAATCCGCGCTCTTGGGCCACGTCTTGGTGCATACGAGGCCGCAACTGAGCAGCCTGCTGGCACGCGCGGGGCAACTCGACCCCTTGCCTTCCGATGCACCGTGCCCGCACGACCCCTTCGACGTCGTCCTTCATCTGACGGGTGCCGCACCGCAAGACGTGGTGTCCCGGATCGCGCAGGCCGCAGGGCTTCCCACGCCTCCCAGGGACCCGTCACCGACCGTCCAGACGGACTGGCTGCACACGCAGATGCAGAGACGGAGTAAACCCTTCACTCTGCTCGCCGACGGCCTCGACGAAGGTCACCTCCCTCAGGTCAGTGCCCAGCGTGTCCTGCGCAGGCTCGCGAAACTCCCTCAGGTGCGCGTCATCGTCGGCACCCGGCGCTCTACCAAGGAGGGCCCAGACTTCCCCCGGCCCGTTGACGAGGACCTACTCGACGCCCTGGGTGAGGCCGACCTGCTGATCGATGTGCCCCGAGACGGGGACGCCGTGACTCGCTACGTGCGCCGCCGCCTGACTGATGCGGTGTCCGCCCGGCCCGAGGCGACCTCATCGGATCGCATCGATCAGATCGCCACCGCCATCGGTGAACGCGACCGGGAGTTCCTCTACGCCCGTCTGGCCGTCCACGAGATCTTGCAGAACCCGACCCTGCTCACCGGGGGCGACCAGCACGAACTGAACGCTCTACTCGACAGCGACCACCGTCGGCTGTTCGCCCGCGCAGTCGACCGTTTGACCGCCGGCGCCGCGGTGAACGGTCCTCTCCTCGCAGCTCTCGCGCTGGCCCAAGGACACGGGCTGCCGCTGCGTGACGGCATCTGGGCGTCCACGGCGACCGCGATCGCCGACGGCCTCACCGTCAAGGACGAACACATCGATACCCTGACCCGGACTGCGGCTCCGTACCTCATGCTCGACACGGAGTCCGGACAGAGCGTCTATCGCCTGGCTCACCGCACGTTCGCAGAGCACTTCCGTGTTCCGTCCCTACTGGACCCGCGCCACCACCTCATCTCCACCAGCCTCACAGCGGACGTCGACTCCCGGCTTCCCGAGCGCGAACTCAACCCTTACATCTCCCAGTACCTGCCCGCGCACGCGGCGCTCGGCGGCGCCTGGGAGGACCTGGCACGTCATCCCCGAGTTCTGGACCGCCTCGATCCCACAGCCGTCACGACCAACGTCATGCTCCACACGTTCGGGCGTTCCACGCTGCCGCCCGCCATCGCCGGAGTACTCGGGGCACAACACCTGCTCGCCACCGCGGCACCTGGTGACCGCCGAGGCATCCGAGAACTGGCGAGTGTCCGCTACACGGATCACTCCGAGACGGTTTTTCCCCGACCGGAGGCGCACGATCCCGTACCCGCCTGGACGGTGAAGTGGGCATGCTTGCCCCGACACGCCGTGCATCTCGCCCTGACCGGCCACAGCGATGGGGTGGGTGCCGTGGCGACGTTCAGCGGCGGAGACGGCCGAGCCAGGCTGGTCTCCGGCGGGGGTGACGGCATGGTGCGGATCTGGGATGCGGACAGTGGTACCCAGCTCACCGCTTGGCCAGGTCAGGCGGGTTGGGTGGGTGCCGTGGCGGTGTATGCCAGTGGGGACACCAGTGTCCGGTTGGCCACTGGCGGTGACTTCGGCGATGGCGCTGTGCGGATCTGGGATCTCAACGGCGGCACCGAATTGGCTGTATGGCGCGGCCACGCCGGTTCGGTGGGAGCGATCGCTGCGTTCCGTGACGGGGAGGGCCATGTGCGGCTGGTCTCCGGTGGCGGTGACGGTGTGCTGCGAATCTGGGATCCGGAGAGCGGTAAGGAGATCGCCGAGCTGAACGGTCACACCGGTTCGGTGTGGACGATCGCCGTGTTCACGGTCGAGGGTGGCGGCGTTCGCCTGGTCTCCGGCAGCGGTGATGGCACGGCACGAATCTGGGATCCCGACGGCGGCTGTGAACTCGCGGTGCTGACCGGGCACCTCGGATGGGTGTGGGCCGTGACGACGTTCACGGGAGAAGACGGCCGCATCTGGGTGGCCACCGGCGGTGACGATGGGCTCGCGCGTATCTGGGCCGCGGACACCGGAGCCGAATTGGCGGCGTGGCTCTGCCATGACGGCGGGGTGTGGGCCGTGGTGGCACTCACCGATCAGGATGGCGATGTGCGGCTGGCCACCGGTGGAAACGACGGGACGGTGCGCATCTGGGATCCGTGGACCCGTGCCGAGCTCGGTACTCTGGCCGGCCATAACCGCTCGTTGGGGTCGGTTGCGGCATTCGTCGGCACCGGCGACCGCACTCGACTGGCCACCGGTGGGACAGACGGGACGGTGCGGATCTGGGATGCAGCCGGCGGCATTGAGCACGTCGCGCCGGCAGATCGGATCGGGGACGCGCAGGCGGTCGCATTGTTCACCGGAGCAGGCACCGGTGCTCGGCTGGTCACCGGTGGGGCAGACGGCATGGTGCGAATCTGGGATGCGGACGCTGGAACCGAGCTGGCCGCGTGGCATGGCCATGTGGGTGAGATCCATGCCGTGGAGACGTTCACCGCTGGCGACGACGGCGCTCGGGTGGTCACCGGCGGTGATGACGGCGTGGTACGGATCTGGGATCCGGACGGAGGCGTTCAGCTCTTCGCGTTGAACGGTCACGACGACTCGGTCGATTCAGTGGCGGCGTTCACAGCCGCCGACGGCCGGATTCAGCTGGTGACGGGTGCAGCGGACGGCACGGTGCGGATCTGGGATGCACATAGAGGCGACCATCTCGCCGCGTGGGGTGGTCGCGGCCGCGGCGTGGGGTCGGTGGCGGCGTTCACCGGTACGGACGGTGGTGTGCGGCTGGCCGTCGGTGGAGCCGATGGTGTGGTGCGGATTTGGGACCCGGACCGTGGAACTCAGGTCGCCACGTTGACCGGCCACGTAGGTGAAGTGGGGGCGGTGGCTGCGTTCATGGACGTCGACGCCAGTGTGCGGCTGGCCACCGGTGGGGCCGACGGTACGGTGCGGATCTGGGATGCGGGCAGTGGTACCGAGCTCACCACGCTGACCGGTCATCTCGGCGGGGTGCGGGTGCTGACTGCCTGCACTGGTTCGGATGGCCGTGTCCGATTGATCGCCGGTGACCAAGGTGCAGTCCGGATCTGGGATCCAGACTGCGAGCATATTGAACTGACTGTTCCTCTGGGGACCCTGGTACGAGACGTGGCGGTCCTCGGTGAGGACGTTTCAATTGCCACCGACGAAGGGATCGTTCACATCGCACTCACGTCTCGGTGACAGCGTAGGGGGATCGCTTTCGGTCGGGAGCCTCGACTCCGGTCCGGGCTACTGGAGCAGAATCTCTTCCGGACGTCGGTTCGTGACGGCTGGCTCCTGGCCGTTGAGAACGTGCTCGATGCATGCCGACAAATCGCCTCCATGGTCGTCGCGAGCCATGCTTCGAAGTTCGTGAACCAGGCTCTTACCGTTGATGAGCACGATCGGGTATTGATCTTCGGCAATCTCCATCTGCGCAGGCTCGGAATACGAGCCCGTCGTCACGTAGACACCGATCCAACCTCGGCGGAGCCGGGCAACCACGCGAGCGATGTTCTCGGCTGTGATGAGGGTGTCGGGTTTGACGCACTTGGCCTGACCGAGCACGACGAGGCTCGTGCCGGCCAAGCCGTTGCCGAGATCGAGCCGGCCGACGAAATCGGCTCCGCCGTCACCGGAACGGCGTGTCAGCCAACCCTCGAAGTAGCTGTGGCCGGCTCCGCGCAACACATGGGCGGCCACCGTCGCAGCCAGTGCTTCGAAGTCGTGTTTGCGCCCGTCGAAGTGTTTGTAGACGAGCTCGAGGTCAGCGGCATCCGCACCGTCCGGTCGGGGACGCTGGTCGCGTACTTTGGCGACTTTGGCTCGGGCGATTCGCCGTCGGAGCCTCGGCAGAGCCGAGCTGCCTTGCTTGACCCACTCCCGCCACGCTCGTGGTGCCTGTTCGAGGGCCTCGGCGTGGGGCACATTTTTGTCTCGGCGGGCGCGGATCCACTCCCATGCAACCGTGTCGTCCTCGGCGGTCAGACCGAGGAGAGCGATGTCGTAGACGTAGTTGACGAACGTCGTGTGTTCGCCGCCGCCCCATTGGACCAGTCGCTCTGTGCGCTCGATGATCCCTACGCCGCAGAACTCCACATATCCCTTGACCTGGCCGTTCCGTGGAACGGCTCGAAAGATGAGAAGGGGGGCTGCAGCTGTGCGCTCCGCGGGGGTCCGGCCTTGATGGCCGGTGAAAGCCTCCAAGAGCGCCGAATTTCCGGTGGTAGAGCCGGGTGCAACGGTCAGACCTGATTTGTGGTCGCCGAAATAGCGAACGTGCCCGTTATCCAGGTCGAACACGTCGTGCCATGGCGTCTGTTCGGTGCCGGCCTTCCAAGGGCTCGACCGGACGAGGATGGCGGGGCGCCGGGTTCCATCAGGCGCATCGACTGCTGCTATCCCGTTGATTCCCGCGGTCAACAAGACCCTCTTGAAACCCGGTGAGTGTGTGACGTAGTGGAAGTTCGGATGGTCGTTCAGAGTTGCCGGCTTCGGGTCTTGACTGCCCGCGTAGCGATAGACTTGTCCGACTCGCAGCCCGCTGGCCAAAGGTTCACCTTTCCGAATCCGAATCATTTTCCAGTGATTTTCTCGGTCGCGAGATCGTCTCAACCGCTGGTGAGGCCGAGTGTTCGCGTGATCTTGCCTGGGTCCCTCATTTTGTCAGCGCGGCCCGGGCCTCGGACCGAACCTTCCTCACCACGTGCCCCAATTCCGGCTCCGATGCGGAGTCGAGGTCGAGGAACGCAGTAAGCCGGAGCAGCCGCATCAGACTCTGCCGGAACACCTCCCGGGTGGAGACGCTCCCGTCGGCCCTGTCCTCGCGGTGCGCCCGGACGATCGCCCTGACCAGCGCCGGCGACGCGGCGAGAGTGGAGCGTCTGGCCATGATCTGATCGAGGTCGTTCTCGCCCAAGACGTCCAGCAGGTGATAGGGATCGTCGGCCATCGGGTCGTGGAGCACATGCGCACGGGTCCACAGACGGGCGAGCGCGTGTCGGGTCAGGTCGGTTCCCTTGAATCGGTCAGCCGGGTAGCGGCCGTCCGAGTCCGTCGGCCACCGCCAGGCACACACATCGGGGAGGAGGATGAGCGCGAGGAACGCCCACACCTGTCGCTGTGAGGCTTCGCCCGGCACCATGAGGCACTGCTCGTGCAGCACTTGCGCCGTTGCCCGGTCGAAGAGGCTCCGTTGCACAGTGGATCGTGACGACGGGAAGCCTTGCTCGCGGGCCACGCGGACAATGCCGTCCCGGAGCTGATCGAGCTCCTCCGGTGAGATCCGGCGCCCTCCTGTTGCCGCGTAGACCGCCCGTCGGGAGTGGTTGGCCACCATGGTCTGGTGCTGGTCCGGAGTCGTGTCGTGGAGTACGCGAAAGCGGTGCTCCGTCTCGCTGGGGAGTAGGCGAGGGTAGAGGAGGCTCATGTCGTGGCCTCTCGTGGAAATCTGACGCCGGCGTGGACGTCGGCTCTGAACCGGGACGGGTCCCTGCGGCGTTCGTCGCGGAGCCGCTTGATCGCCTGCTCGGCGGACTCACCCGGACGCGCCAGGTACGTGCGCACGAGCGCACGCACCAGACCTGCCATAGTCAAATCGCCGTCGGGGTCGTCCGACGGGGTTTCATCGACGAACGCATCATCGTCCAAGGCCCGTCCCACGAGGTCGGTGATGATATCGACCTCGAGCACACTCCACACCATTCCGGAGAGCTCGCCCTGCGCGGTCTCCATCGCCTGCTTGACCGCAGGATTGTCCTCGTTCAACAGCACGAGCAGACTGCCCATCGCGGCTTGCTGCCAGTCCCCGCCGTCCATGCTCACGTACCAGGCGGAACCCGCCGGGAGACCGGCCTCCCTGAAGGACACCGGGGCGACGGGCAACAGACCTGCCCCACCCTCGAGATGGATGCGTTTCTGATCGCTCCACAGGATCGACCCGGCCCGGGTGGCGACGAAGGGCTCGCCGGCAGGCAGGTCGGTGGCCAGTTCTATGAGTGTCTCGACGGTCAGGAAACCGCCGAGCTGAGTGCTGTCGGCTGAGATCTGTACCTCGCACGAGGTTCGATCTGAGTGCGCAGGGAGCTCCTCCACGAAGGCGGACTTGCGAAGGAGTGACGTCGAAGGCCAGTAGCGTACGCACAGGCGCAACGGCGCATCGGTTGGCAGTCCGCAGTCCTTGCGGAGCTCGGCGAGGTCGATCTCGACCACCCGCCCCAGCGTGATGTCGGTGGTGTAGTCCCAGGCCGTGAGCGCGTCGGGTGCGGGCTCGCCGGTCGCGTCGCCAGATCTCCACTGCTCGGCGTGGACTCGCTCGACGGGCTTTCGGTAGGGCCAGACGCGAACGCTCATGAGCGCCCCGCCACGTTGACGTCGATGAGCACGTCGGCAACAGCGCTGATGAGTAGATCGAATTCGGTGGCATCGCCCGAGTGGTAAAGGACTTCTCCGTACACGATGCGGCCGTCTGCCGGCACACGCCAGCCGTATACCTCGGGCTGTATCGCACCAGTGGGCGACTGGCTCTCCGTTCCTCCGTCGCCGGTGACGACTCGCACGGAACCTTCCACCCGATCAGGCCCGTGAAGCCGAACCGGTTGCACCACAACCGGTATCCCGTTGATCACTTCGAAGTGCGGCTCGGCCGTCAGGGTCGGCCTGCGCACGCTGTGCCTTCTTCCGCCGCCTTGTTCCCAGCGGCCGTCACGCGGCCCGCCCTCACCCTGTGGCGACAGCCCCGAGGGCGTCGGCGGGGCCTGCGTTCGCGATGCGTCGTCGGGGACGGGCGCCACGATGGGCCGAGAGGTCCCGGGAAGTGGGACGGCGGGCAATACGGCGGCTCCCGTTCCGCCGGGGCCCGCCAGCAGATGTCCCAGCCGTTGTGCCACCGAGCCCATGGCGTAGGCGCCGACTTTGACGGCCCTTCGTGCCTGGGCTCCGCTCAACCTGTCGCATTGTTCCTTCAGTCGCCGCCCGGTGGTGCGTACGAAGGTCGCCTCTCGCCCCTGCAGTTGCTGATGCTCCCATGCGTCGTGGGTCGGTGGCTCCGCTCGTGCGAACGTCTGATCCAGTTCGTCGGTCACCTTGAAGACGGCGGCATAGCCGGCGTCCGGGTTCGATCTCTCCGGGCCGGAGTGATACCGGACCACGAGCTCGGGGCCGCGGAGAAGACAGACATGGTGCGGAGCTCCCTCGATGCCGAGTTCACGGGCTGCCAGGGAGGTCACGGAAGCGCCGTAGGTGTACTGGTGGGCGAAGTGCCCCAGGTCCTTGCGCGGCTTGCCGCAGGCCAGTGGCTGCGCGGTGCCTTCGGCGACCTTGTGATAGGCGGACGCGAAGTCGGCGAGCGTCGCATCGGACTCGGCGTTCGGAACGGCGATGTCCGCGCCGTTCGCGGTGACGGCGACATCCATGCGTACGGCTCGATCGACGAGCGTGATCGGCCACAGGTTCCAGGCTGCCGCGTTGGCGAGGTAAGCGCCTGCCTCGGGCACGGACAGTTCCGGGGTCGTGTCCGAGTCCGGCAGGCTGGGGTCCGTCAGGTCGGGATCGACCACGACGAGTGTCGTTCCGGTTTCCTCTGTGTTGAAGGCGGGGATGCCCAACTCGCGAGCGATTGCGTCCGCTTGAGCGTCCCGCAGCGGCTCACAGTGTTCCTGCTCCGGTAGACCCCACCAGTGTCGTCCGGTGTACCGAGAATCTCCGTCCCAGAAGGATTGGCGAATGGCGACGCCGATGAAGCGCGTGCACAAGCGTCCGTCATCGCTCTCGAAGCGGGTATAGACGAGGACGCAGCCGGCTTTCGACAGTTGGAACAATGCGCTCTTGCCGTACCCATACGTACCCCCGCTCGACGTGTTCGTGGCTCCGTCACGGTCGCCGCTGTTGAGCACGAATCGTGCCCATTCTCTTCGCGTGGTCCGTCCGGCGTCGGAACGGGTGGGGCCGGCGAGGCCGGTGGTGCCGCGATCGGAGACCGCGAGATATCGGATGGCCCCCGCTTGCGTGAGAGAACGGAACATGCCGTTCTCGTGCCCGACGTTCGAGGAGCCCTCCGAGAACATGCGGCGCCAAGCGGCGGCGTGACCGGCGCCGACGGTGCTCAGGTCGAGTCGGAACCGGACGACAGATAGCTCCGGCAGGCGGGCATCCCATGAGTTCTGGGCCGCTTCGCGGACGAGCAGCGTCAGCTGCGACAGACTGGGGCGGCCGAGTTGGCTCAGCAGACCGTTTGCGGTGATCCCACCGTCGGCGCGAAAAGGCTGTGCGTACCAGCCGGGTTCGCTCATAGATCGGCCCCTACGCGCTCGAGTACGGGCTCCCGGTCGGTGATGTGCGGGACTGCGTCGAGGTCTATCTGATATTCCAGATCCTGGACCCCGACGGGGACGGCTGCGCCGACGAAGTTCTGGGGGATGACCCGAGGAAAATCCTCGGATACCTCGTACCAGCGTTGCTCCGTAGCGAGAAAACGGGTTCGGCCTATCGGTCCCTCGTCGTCTTGCGGGAGACCGAGGGCCGTCAGCCGGGTCTCCAAGGCGCCGAGATCGTCGGTCATCCTGCGACACTCGTCGAGCATCTCGAGAACGGAACGGGCGCCGGGGGCCGTCGATTCTGTGACTCGCAACCAGGCGAGGGTGAGCGTGCCCTGCTCGGGCGCCTCCAGCTGATCCACACCGTGGATGTGGACGACGCGACCTTCGGCGGACGCGGTGCCTTTGACCTCGATGGCGTGGTGGGAGCCGCGGAAGTCCTGTGGGCACCCCAGGGGGCCCAGCCAAGTACGAACGGCCCGCGGATCCACACCCAACAGCTCCTCCAGCACGACGAGTTCGGCGAACAAGCCCGCCAAACGCGGGACGGTCCATCGACTGGATCCTCCTCCGAGTAGGAGCCTCCAGGCGTGCAACGTACGGACGATGAGTGAAGGCGCCCGATCGGGCTCCATCGCAATCAACCCGGCCAGGTCCGCGACCAGTCCTGTGAACGTTCCGGCGAGATCGCGTCGCCGACATGCGATATCGGCGTAGCGGACGGGCAATGCGTCGTCGCGGGACAACGTCCGAGTGGTGAGATGGACGCCGGCGCTGCGGAGGTCGTCATCGATTCTGTCGCCGGGGCCGATGGGCACGAGCAGGTGACGCAGCCCCTCGGAATCACGACCGAGCCGAAGCGCACCGTTTGTGGTTCCGACCTCCAGTCCTGCCGTGATCATCGCGTTGTCGATCGTTGTAGCGGCCTGCTGGTCGAGCAGGTCCCAGAGCCCCTCGAGTAGGTCACGCAGGCGGAGAGAGGCAACTGACCAACGGTGCGCGGTCATGCAGCGGCCTCGTTACCGGCATCGAGATCCTGGTAGAGCACCGAGAGGTCTTCGTCCTCGTCCTCGCCTGCGGACGGGAAGACGCGCGAGAGATCGGCTTGGAGGTAGTCGTACTCGACGCCCAGGTCCGGCCCGCTGGTCGGCTCGGGGAAGACGAGGGCGACGCCCCAAACGATCTCCCCCGGTGCCTCCAGCGGGGCTCGACCCGTCACCGGCTGCTCCTCGCCGTTCTTGCGGCGGATGGGCACGGGTGCCTTCGAATCGATCGGATAGAGGAGAACCAAGCCCTTCTCAGGTTGCTGCAAAACCCTCAAGCGCTTGAGTAGTGTTCGGTTAACCGGTCCGTCGCTCTTTGAGAGGTCGAGGTCGAGCGCTTCGTCGCGAGAGCCTGTGAGCGTCTTGATGTCGGCGACGGGCTCGTCGGCCGAAGATGCCAGACGGGTACGGACCACGGGATCTACCGAAGCCTCATGAGGCAGTTCGACCCGGCCGCTCTCGGAAGTCGGTTTCTTCCCGATGACTCCGACGTTCCAGTGGCTCAAGCCGCCGGAGTTTTTACTCCTGTTGCCGATGTAGTCCTGCAGAAGATTGCGAGCCGCATCGAGACCCTTGGGGTCGAATTGGTACTCGCCGATAAAATTGAGGACGTGGTCCACGGGAATGCCACGCCACAAGGCGCGACCATCGGCAATATTTTTGTCGAATGCCCCATCGCGATCCGCGGCGGCCAACAACTTCCACACGGAAAAAGCGTTCTTGGCATGCCATCGCTCGTCTTCGTCGTTATTCCTGCATGGGAAGTAACGAGTTTCGACGAGCTGCCCTCCGTAAGAGGCTGCAGCACGGACGGCGTTCTTCGATTTAGAGGGAGCGGTCACCTTCATCTTCGGATGAGAGCGGATCCGCACGCCCATATCGAGTGGAGTGAGATGTTCGGTAAGGTATCGATCGATCTCGATACGCATTTCCTCTTCGACCGTCGCCAGGTGGGCGAACCAGCCCCGGGTTTCGTCAGGCATGAAGATGCGAGGAAGGTCCTCATAGCCTGGGCGGTATCCAAACCAACGACCCATCTGAAGTAGTGTGTCGTAAACATTGGACGAGCGAACGAAGAAGCTGACTACGAGGCCCTCCAGAGTGAGCCCCCGGGAGAGTGTGTTGCCTCCCACGGCGATGACATTTACCGGCCCCGAGGCGTAGTCGAGACGATCCGTGCTGCGGTAGTGGTCCATGACGATCCTGGTTGTGGAGACGACCGCCTCCAGAGCAGGGAACACGGTCTCGAAGTCGAACTGTCGATTCCCATCCGCAGGTTTGACACGGCGAGACTCTTCGTCCCACAACATCCGTAGTTCCTCGACGACGCCGTCATTCGCCTGAATCCCCCGGAGAACCTCGCTGCGGAGCGTTTGGAGGACGGGGTGATAGGAGTCATGTACGCGTGTGTCAGTGTGCGCATGGATAAGCATCGAGGAATGCTGGTCGCTCTGCCCTCTCGCGTGCCGCGCAGCGGTGGCCAGCCAAAACCAGAAGACGGCGCGGCGAAGGGAAGGAGCCGCTGCGGGGTTGAAGTCGGGGATTTCTGCTTTTTTCGCCGGCCGTAGGGCGCTCAGCTCCGCTGCGGGAATGCTCCGAATCATGTCGAGTCCGCCGGGAACTTCGGACGGGTCTTCGTGATCGAGGGGGTACCGACCGAACAGCGTCTCCGGCCCCTGATAACGCTCCCCACGAGGAAGGCTAAGGATGAAGTCTCGAGGGTAGAAGTCCTCGTGGTCAACCGGGTCCACTAGAAGGTTGGCGAACGGAGTGGCCGTGTATCCGACGTAACAGACCTTGGGAATTCGGCCGATCACATCTCGGATGAGCGGATTGATCCGGCGAGTGGCGAGGGTTGCCTGATCGGCCTCGTCATCGATGATCAGTGTGGGACAATTGCCGAGTTGCTCGCGCGCTTCCTCAAGCCAGTCTCGCAGCTTTTTGAGCACGGGAGCATTCTTCTTGACCACGAGGAGGAGGTATTGGTCCTTAGAGGCCACCAACGATTGAGCGTTCGCCGGTGGTTGGAAGTCGTGCTCCGGCTTGGTGATCTGATGCCACAACGCTGGATTGAGGTCCACCAGGTCGCGGATGAGCCGGCTTTGGGTCTGCTGGCGCAGTGAGTTGTGGATGCCAGACAGCACGATGAACATGCGGTAGCCGCGGTCTGCGGCCTTGCTCACCACGGCCGTGAAGTTACTCGTCTTGCCGGACTGCACGTGTCCGATGACCAGGCCGCGGGAGCGGAAGTTCGGGGTGGCCGGATGGTCGAGCATCGCTACGACGCGATCGGATGCATCGTCGATCTTCCTGACTTCGTCCGAGTCCAGTTGGCGCCGCAGACGTTTCTCGAATGCCGGCCAGTTCTTGTCTCCTGCACGCGGTCCCGCGTACCAGGCAGGGGCGTTCTCGCGACCGACCGCAAGCGGCTCGCGAAGGCTGACGATCTCTGTTGTGGCGGCCTCATGACGCCGCAGCAACTCTTCGATCACCTCTTCAGGGACGAAGAGGTCGCGGAGCTGCTGTGTGGCCTCGTGCGGGAGCATCCCGTCGAGCATGCTCCGAAAGCGTTCCCAGGCCGCGTCCATACGCGGGTTGCCCACCATGCCTCACAAGTGATCACAGTCGGCCAGCATCCCCTGCCCGGCCGATACGACGTCCTTCCACTGACTTACGCTACCGATCAGCACTGACAACGACGACGGCTCGTCCGGATCGGCTCGCATTACGGAGCCATCCGACCGGCGTTCACGCCGTTGTGATCGCCGGTTTCGGCCAAGAGAGAGGTAGGGCCCGTACGGCCGTCGAGGGCGGGGTCTGACGGATGGGTGCATCCGCCTACCCACCACGACGTGTGTTTCACACGGGCTGCTCGACGGGCGAAGCCCCCCGAATGGGAAACAGCCCATGAGCTTCCACCCCGTTGCTCAGGTGCCCGGCCGGAAGCGGTGCAGACTCCGGTGCCGCCGCACGGCAGGCGATGGCCTTCTTCACGGCGGTATCGCGAGCTTCGTTTCCCAGGCCCAGAGCGGCGGCGAGGATGTGGACGCCGAGGAGGGGAGGGATGGCGTTGCCGATCTGTTGTGGAATGTCTTTCCCCCGCCACGGGTAATCCCTGGGAAAGCTCTGCAACTGTCCGGCCTCGGGATCGTCGAAACGGGGGTCGGCGTCGAGGTGCCCCGGAGGGCCCACCCTGTTTCTGCGAATCTTTCCGGTTACGGTGAACGCTGGCTCATCATGTTGCCGCCTGCCACGCGCCTTGGGGTCTCCTCCGGTGCCGTAGTTGGAGACCACCTCGAACGGCGCCAGACGATCGAGTACGTCGACCATCGTCACGTAGGGCCGCCTGCCTTCCTCCGCAGGCGTGAGTTTCTTTCGGAACGGACGGTGGGTCTTCTCCGGCAGTGTCGCCTGTCCGGGGCGTCGGGCGATCAGCACCGCGCGCTTACGCGTTTGCGGTACCCCGTACTCCTCCGCCCTCAGCACGTCGGTGACGACCGAGTAGCCCTCGTCTTTCAGGATCTCGGCGTAGGCCTCCCAAACCGGCATCACGGTGGTGACCTGTTCCAGCACGATTGCCTCGTACGGCCGCCCCTCCCGGAGGGCGGTCAGCGCCCACCGCAGCGGTTCGAGTACCAGGCCCGTGCGACCTTTGTCCCCTGGGGCTTTGGCGAGCTCGGCGAGCTGGGCTTCGACTTTGGCCCTCTTCCTCTTGTTGTTCTTGCTCTCGGCCATGAGACCGGCCAAGGCGAGGACTTGCGCGAGCGCTCGGCGTCCGGCGCCTCCATCGCGTCCACCCGCGACCGTGTACGTCTGGCAAGGGGGGCCTCCGGCCAGAACCCTCGCCTCCGGAAAATGAGCCGGGTGGAAGGCCTTCACGTCGCCGGAGACGGTGGCCAAGCCCGCTGCTTTGCGCGTCTCACAGGCGTCGGTGTCCAGTTCGATGCCGACGGCGGGAACACCCAGCCAGCGGGCAGCCACGTCCAGCCCACCGGGACCGGCGAAGAGATCCACAATCAGGGGGTCGGGCACGTAGTCTCCAGGCTGTATGCGGTCCCGCGGAGGCGGTCACGAGGGTGTCCCGAACGCGGCCGCCCCGATCTCCCCTCAGTGGGTCGTCATCATCGATCTGACAGAATAACGCCTGTTCACGGTGGCCGGCCACCGTGGGACCCTATCGGCATGCCGAGTCGACACAGATATCCGGCGGTCGTCTTCCGCCCGCCTCCTGAGCTCCACGAACGTGCGAAGTGGGCGGTCGCCGAGGTCGGCTCAGACATAAACGCGCACGTGATCGAATTCCTGTGCTGGCTGGTGGGCGACACGGATGATCTCCCTGCGCGACCCTCCACACCGGACGCGCGGGATAGCGGATGATCACGGCCCCAAGGCTGCGCCGGGCGTGATCAATCAGTCGCTGCAAGGACCTCGACGTGGCGACACGTGATCACTCCAACGTCCCGTTCTCGATCAGATCGCGCATGGCGTCCTCAGCGCGGCGCACCACGATGCGGCCGTCGCTGTGGCTGAAGGCCACCACCGAACTGCCAGGTGAGAGCCCTGCTTCAGCGAGAAGTCCAAGCGGGAGCTCGATACGGCCGTATTCGTCGATCTTGATTTCCGTCGGTTCGCGAATCATGCGACTCAGTCTGGCAGGCCTCGTCTGGGGGCGAGTCGAGATTCAGGAGCCGTGCGGGTTCCGGCGCCGACGAGCACCCGCGCGTTCGGCTCGAGCTTCCTCGATCTCCATCGACAACCGGTCGTACACCTCGCGTACACGCAGGGCGGCCGTCGTCGGGTCTTCATGCTCCCACACGCGGAGAACCTCCCACCCCGCCTCGCGCAGCCACTGATCCGTCTGCCGATCGCGCCGCCGATTCGTCTCGAACTTGTCGGTCCAGTAGGCCGTGTTGGTCGCGGACAGGGTGTGGTGCTCGGGGCACCCGTGCCAATAGCACCCGTCCAGGAAGACCGCCAGGTGGACTCGGGTGAAAACCAGATCGGCGGTGCGCCTGACCTTCGGCAGGGGACGGGTCGACACGTTGAATCTGAGGCCCAGGGCGTGGACGGCACTCCGGAGTGCCTTTTCCGGTTTCGTGTCCCTCGGCCTGTTTGCCTGCATGCTTGCCCGGGTGGCGGGCGAGGTCGCCCACGAAGGCTTACCTCTGCGAGGCGTGGTGGTCTTGGCCATGATCTTTCAAGGGAGGGGCAGGACCAGGCGGCGTCGTCTGAACTCGATCGGTCTGCTCTCGACGGCTGTTCACCCGAGCGTACTCGGCCGACGAAGCATGCACGGGCCCATGTCGTATTTCGTCACGGATGCCTGTCGGTGCCCGGCCGAGGCTGTTCCGTTTGCCCGTACTCCCGGATGAGGCTGGCCGTTGCGCGGGTTCCGGGCGAAGCCCTGGACGAGGACAGTGCGACTTGCTGCGCTGCGTCCATCCATGTCGGTGCGTGAGACACACCGTGGGACCCGCTGCCCAGGTCCGCCCCCTGCTCGTCGACGGGAGATCAATACACTCGGATTCCGACTGTGCCCCGCCGTCAGGCGTCCGCAAAACCCCGAATCCGCCCGAAGAGTCACCGATCGCACGTAGGGGAACACCATGGCAGACACCGAGCAGCACTCGAGGCGACGGGCTCTGCGTCGCGAGATCGCCGGCACAATCGGCCTGCTCACAGACGAGCAGGACTTCACCGCGATGCGGTGCTACCGCACCTTCGTCTTCGACGAGTACGAGTCCTATCTTCGGCAGGTGGAAGCCCTGCTGCGGAGCCGAGCGGATGAAGGCAGCCACACCACTGTCGCCCTCTTCGATCCCGAGGAATACGCGGAATTTTGCGCCGACGCCGGTCTCGCTCCCGACGCCCCGGCCAGCCGCAGCCGCTTCACCGCCGAAGTTGCGGCCACCGGCACCACCCTCGCCTATGAGGGACAACCTCTGGTCGAACTCGCCCAGGAGCTCATAGACGGGGCCGTTCGCCAGGTCACCCAGGAGTACGCATCCGAGTTCCTCTCTCATATAGGTCCCTGTGCGACCTGCGGCAAAGACATCGGCCGCGAGGCGCTTGCCCGAGCCTCGGAACTCCTCATGTGCATCGTCCATGCCGCAGGCCCCGGCGACCACCGGCTCGTGTGTCGTGTCTCCGCCGTGCCCGAAACCCTCGTCGTCGGACTGCGCACCGGCGGTGACCTACAACTCGAAGAGACCGAGGCGCTGGAGCTCACCACGGTTCTCGCCTTCGGTATCGCGGCACGCAACGCCGGGTACCTCGTCATGCGTACCAGTGGCCCGGGCGAGAGCGACCGTGTTTACGGCTGGCAACTGCGAGGGGACGCACTCAGGCCTCTGACCGCTGCCGAGGTGTTCCACGCCCACAGAACCCACATCGCATCGGGGCAAACCGACGTCACGGAAACGAACGGTGACTACTGCGAGCCCCCTGACCTAGGCGAACTCGGGCGGTCGGGCGGACACACGCACTGAACGGCCGACGGATGCCGAGCCCGTCGACAGAGTTCATCGTCGACAGGGTTGCTGGCATGGCGAGTCCTCAGATTGGTCGCTTTCCACTTGGCGCTGCGGTGGCCTGGTCGGTTGTCCGGGATCGGCTACGAAGTCCTACGACGGCTTGAGATCAAGCCGTTGCCTGCGCCCATCGCTGTCGGCCGCGTTGAGCTCCGGTTACACCTCGGTGCTGGTGGTCAAGACGGCCGAGGCGACGAAGAATCCGGGACTGGCGAGTATCGGCATGAGCGTCTCCGCCAGCGGCCTGGACATCGCTCCGACCGCCGACGGAGGCTTCGTCGCGCGCGACGGCGACGGCAGCCCGGTCAGCAGGCCCGCAGGCGCACGGCTTCCGACCGGTGTCCTTGCAGCGTGCTTGCGGCGCCAGCGGAAGCATCACCTCGACCGGCTACGAGACGAGCCCTCGGATCCGCAGTGCGAGTTGACTGCGGTCTAGTACTGCTTGCGGCTTCCCGTCCGGATCGGTGACAAGGAGCACTTCCCCGGAAGAGCCGCTCTTGGTGAGTGCGGCGACAGTCACCTTGGCTGGAATCTGGTAGATCGTGGTCGGGGTATCGTGCCCAACGACCGATCCAACTAGAAGCTTACTTCCGTCGCCACCTGCGGCTTTTTCAGCAGCGTGGAGCTCGGAGAGGCTTACAGGCTGATACTCCGTTTCGCCTATCTGCACGACGGCCGCGCCTTGCTTTCTCCGCCCGAGGAGCAGAATTGCGTCTGCCACGCTTGTCTGCGGGGTGATCAGCAATGGTGCATCAGCGCTTGAGAGCAGCTCTTCGACCGGTAGATCTGCTACTTCTCTGTAGCTAACCACAACCTTGCCTCCGCCTCATACATTCACGGGAGGATTTACGACTGGGACATCGGCTCCGCCTGGCGGATTCTCTACTCGATCTGCGAGATCCCAGATCCTCTGGTTCTCTGCCTGGCTCAGGGCTTGCCCGATCAGCGTCGGCCAACCCACGCCCACGATGAAGGCTTGCAGATAGGCCAAGTTGGTCCCGTAGGGGAGTTGTAGTACGGCGGCGACCGCAGCCCCGATCAGAATGAAAAATCCGATCCTCGGAGAGCTGAGGCCTGTGGTCGCAGGTTGCCCCTCGCCGCGCAGTACAACCTTTTCGAATCCTGGCCGCATCCTCTTGGTGATTGGATCGCCAAGAAATCCCATCAGGAGCGCACCCAGAAAAGCCACGCCTCCTACGACGCCGATCAGCGCCGCCAGAACGAGCTCTCCGTTGAGGTGATCCCCGAAGAATCCTGCGTACATCATGCACTCCCATCGCCAGTAACGATGGGCATCGCGACGCCTACTGATCAGGTTATCCCTATACGGCAGATGTCGCACCTGGAGGGTTCGTACGCCAGGTCCTGCGAATTCAAGGTACGGGGTCCGCCTCACCCGGCGGAAAATGCGGTATAAGTGCCGACTGTGAGTCCGGAGAAGGTGACCAGTTGGCGTGGCTTGAGGCAGGTGAAGGTCGCGTGCATTCCGATTCCGGCGGCGATCGCGTAGGGAATCGTCGCATGGATAAGTAGCGTGGGCGGCAGCGCGATCTCCGTCGCGATGACGGTGGTAGCGATCAGCTTCCACACTCGCATGTCGCGGTCGGTGAGGTTGCCCAGGTGGTGGCGGATGAATCGGGGCACTGTGAATTGGCGCCTGTACGGCAGTTGTTCTCTGACCTGTGTGAGGACGTGGACCCACTGGGCGAGGTACAGGCCGGTTCGGAACTGCGGGGAGCGTAGTTTCTGCCAGGCGCTGTTCCAGTAGATGTCCGTGGTGATCAGCACGAGGAGGCACTGCGCCCAGGTGTTGGCAGTGCTCGGCGTGTGATCGATGGTCGTTCCCTGGCCCAGATCGCCGGCGATGAGGAGACAGCCACCGGTGAGCAGGGTGTACCGGACGGCGTTGGGGCTCTTGAGGTAGAGCAGCTCCATCGCGGCTCCGGCCAGGAGCAGCAGGAGTGAAAGGCGCGGCAGCGGCCCGGCGGTCAGGGTGACGGCGGCCGCCGTACGCAAGATCAGCGCAGGCCGGTACACGCCGGCCAGAAGGTGTGCTCGCCGGGCTCCGAAGCGCTGCTCTGCAAGGTGCAGGCTGAGGGATCCGGAGGTGAGCCGGCTCCAGCCGCCCTGGCCGATGGACAGCGCGAAGCGCAGGGTGCAGACCGTGCCGAATACGATCCGGAACCATTGCAGCCGCCCGGGGTCGGTCGGGTACTGGAAGCCGGAGGCGAGGGCGTCAAAGAACCACACGGCTGTCCGTCACCTCCAACGGCCTTTCGCCGGACGCCGACAGGACGCGGCCGGTGCCGTCGATCCGGTCGTACCGGCCGATGCTGGTGAGGTGGTTGATGACTGTCTGGAGCTGGGGCGGGCCGAGCAGGAAACTCCCCGGGGACAGGTACTCGTAGACGTTGACCGGTTCGGCGTGGCCGTTGTTGGTGCCGGTCAGGGTGACGATGGTGAACGTGGCCCGGCAGAACATCTTCCATCGCAGCCAGCGGCCGGGCAGGCGGGTGAAACCGGTGATCATCCACAGCACCAGCGCGCCGGTGACAGTGAGTTGGGCAGCGGACAGCACGGACTCGGGCATGACGAGGCCTCCGAGAACGGGAGGATGAGGGTAGCGCCCTGGGAGGGCGCGCGGGTCAGCGCTCGGGCTTGGTGGGCCGTTCCAGCAGCGCGGCCATGGCCTGGCCGAGGCTGATCTTGTCGTGGAGGAGGGCGGCGATGGTTTCCGTGATCGGCATGTCGACGCCGTGGGCTCGCGCCAGTTCGAGGATCGCCTCGGCCGACTTGACGCCTTCGGTGGTCGCCTGGGTGGCGGCGGTCACCTGCGCGACGCTCATGCCCTGCCCGAGGTAGGTGCCGAAGGTGCGGTTGCGGGACAGCGGCGAGGTGCAGGTCGCCACCAGATCGCCCAGGCCCGACAGGCCGGCGAGGGTCGCCGGGTCGGCCCCCAGGGCCGTGGCCAGTCGGGTCGTCTCCGTCAGCCCACGCGTGATGAGCACGGCCGCCGCGTTGTGGCCCAGGCCCATGCCGTGGGCGATGCCGGTGGCCAGGGCGATGACGTTCTTCACCGCGCCGCCCAGCTCGCAGCCGATCACGTCGGTGCTGGTGTAAGGCCGGAAGTAGGCGGTGTGGCAGGCTGTCTGGAAGCGGCGGCCGGTGTTCTCGTCGGGGCAGGCGACGGTTGCGGCGGCGGGTTGTCCGGCCATGATCTCGCGGGCCAGGTTGGGCCCGGACAGTACGGCGATCCGGTCCGTGTCCACGCCGGTCACCTCGGCGATGACCTCGCTGGCCCGCTTCCCGCTGTCGCGCTCGATGCCCTTCATGAGCGACACGATCACGGTGTCGGGCCCGATGTGCGGTGTCCACGCTGCGAGGCTGGTGCGCAGAGACTGGGCGGGGATGGACAGCACGAGGAAGTCGGCTCCGTACAGCGCGGCCGCGGGATCGGTGGTTGCCTTGAGTGCGGCGGGCAGCCGTACGTCGGGGAAGTAGCCGGGGTTGCGATGGTGGGTGTTGATCGCGTCGGCGATCTCGGCGCGGCGGGCGTGCAGGATGACGGTGGTGCCGGCGTCGGCGAGGATCTTGGCGGCGGCGGTGCCCCAGGATCCGGCCGAGAACACTGCCGCGCGGGCGGGGTGCTGGCTCACTGCGGCGTGCTCTCCATGGTCGCGGGGGTGCGGGCCGGTTGTCGGCAGGGCGCGGTCATCGTATCGGCTGCCTCGGGGATCGGTGGTGCGGTCATGGGCGGCGCAGAGTGAGCAGGACGGCGCGGCGGCCGGGGAGGGTGGGGAGTCTCGTGTGCGCCTCGTGCAGCATGTTCTGCGCCTGGTCGTCGCCGAGCTCATGCCGCAGGTCGTCGGCATGGTCGATCCACAGCTGATACAGCCGGGCCCACATCGCCGGTTCGGTCGGCCGCTCGTCGACGTGTTCTACGACGAGTCCGGCGGCGCGAGCTTGTTCCTCCCAGCGGGGCTCGGCGTCCTGGCGCATGGCTTGGGTGAAGAGCAGCCGGGCGCCGGGCGCCAGGATTCTGCCGAGTTCACCCAGGGCGGCACTGCGGTTGGCGGCGAAGGAGAGGGCGTCCACGCACACCACGCCGTGCGCTGCGCCGTCGGGCAGGCCGGTGTTCTCCAGCCCGGCGACACGGAAGGTGGCCGGCACGGCAAAGTGAACACGGCGGGTGGTGGCGTGCTCGATGGCCACAGGTGAGATGTCGAGACCGTCCAGGCGGAGGGCCAGGGCGCGGGCCAGCCACAGACCGATGCCCCCGGTGCCGCAACCGACGTCGACGAGGAACTGGAGGGGGTGCATCCGCAAGCGGGTGGCCATCAGCTCGAGCAGGGGCCAGTCGCACGAGCTGGCCGCGGCGACCTCTTCCGGGTATTCGTCGCCCATCGCCATGGCGTACAGACGGGCGGTCAGCGTGCTGCGGGCCCGCGCGGTGTGCAACGCATCGAACTGGGCTGCGAGTTGAGCGGTCAAGCGGGTGACGGTGTGGGTCATCGGGGCATCGTCCTTGTGGTGCGCGAGCGGGTACCGGGGCAGACGACCTGCACCGCATGGACCGGTGCGGCCGCGCCGGGCAGATCCAGAGCGATCGGTTCGTGTCCGGTCACCTCGGTGATCCGGCGGCCCACGTTCTCGACCTGGTCGGCGAAGGGGCGGACTTCGCGGGTGAAGTGGACCGTTGCTTGTGCCCAGGACGTCAGGCCCGTGGTCCGTGGTGGGCGGAAGGCGGGAAGGGCGGCGGAGGCGGGGGAGCTCGGCAGGTCGTCCCGGGTGCCGGAGATGGCCGTCAGCCGTGACTGGGCGGCCTCGGTCAGCGCTCGGGTGGCCGCGATGCCCGGATGGCTGTGGCAGCCGCTGCCGGCGAACAGGACGGGGAGGTCCTCCGACCACACGTAGGCCACGCACACGGGCAGCTCGTAGGGGCCGCCCACCATCGCCAGCTCCAGCGCCATCCCCGCATCTGCGAACCGGTCGACCACCTCCAGGCTGAAAACGTCGCCGACCGTGGCGGGATCGATGTACGTGCGCAGGTGCCCACCGGACTGGGCGTCCCGGTACAACACGTCCCGTTCGACGATCTCGTATAGGGCGTGCAGCAGCGCCTCGTCCCTGGTGTTACCGCAGGCCAGGCCGGTGCTCGTGGCCCGCAGCAGATCAGGAGCCCACGCAGGACGCTGTACGCGACGGCGGACCAGGTCGACCGGCAGCAGAGCCTTCTCCCCGCTCACCAACCGGGTCGCGGGCGTCCACTCCCACACCACCCGGTCGAGAGCGTCCTGGCCGTGCCGGACAGTAAGTGGCAGCTCGGAGACAGGACAGTCCGGGGCGACGTCCCGGGCTGGACCGTTCGTGGTGATAGGCAGCGGTTGCTCGACATGCCACAGCTCGATCGCCTCCATCACCGCCGACAGCTTCGCGAGCAGGTCAGTTGCGCCTTTGCCCTGGGATCCGCTCAGCGTCAGGGAACCGGGCCGTAGCGCCGTCCACACCGGCAGCCCGACGCAGTCCAGACCGGTCAGTCTCGCCACCCGGGTGATCCCGAACTCCTGCAAGAAGGGGGCCACTGTCTCCCACGTCTCCTCCGGAGCGCGGGCGCGTACCGTGCCTCGCAGGACCACCGTGCTGTCACCGCTCATCGCCGATCTCCTTGTTTGTATGGCTGCTTGACTCGTTGAGGTAGCCGGGCACCAGCCGCTTCGTCGCTTCGATGGCGCGCGCACCACAGATCAGCCCGCGCGCCGAAGCCTCGGCGTCCAGCCGCTCTGCAGGGCACCCCCATGCCTCCAGGAGCATCCGGCGTGAGAGATCGCCGCGTACGGCGTCGATGCAGAACCCGGGCCGACTTCGTTGCGCCTGCCTGAGCGCCTCACCGAACCGGGCAACCGCGAGACGGTCGTCGGGTGTCTCACGAGCGAGCAACAGAGCCACGGTCACCTTGTTCCGCAGGTCGACCGGAGGGCGGAAGAGGCTGTGGGCAGGAAGGTCACTGCTGGTCACATGGGCCAGCCGCATCGCGAGCGGCCGACCTGGTTCACTGCCGGTCGTACGCAACGAGCAGTGCTGGAGGTAGGCGGTCCACGTTCTGGGGAACTCCTGGTCGAACACCTGCTGATAGATGAGACGATCGGCGGTGGCGAGATCGAGGCCGTCGACGTGGCTGCGGGCAAAGGAGTTCGACCAGCGCCGGAAGTAGGCCGTCTCCCACATCTGCTGCTGGACGCAGACGGCGGGCGTGCTCTGGTCGTCGAGGGCGGTGCGTACGGCCGCGAGGGCGTCGGTGCGCTTGAGATTGGCGAAGTGTTCGTCGCGGGCGCGCTGTTCGGAGAGCCATTCGGCGAACGCGGCGTCGCCGTGTCGGCGGCATACAGCGCGGACTGCTGCCGTGGTGCGCTGTGGGTAGTACACCGCGCGCAGCGCTTCCAGGAGTACGGCGGCCCGGCCGCCGTCGCACACGCCAGCCCGGCGGGCCAGCTCCAAAGCCAGCCGGAGATTGACCACCGGCCAGGTCAATGCCCTCCAGCCACCGGCCGGAGCCTGTCCGACAGCCACTTCGTCATCGCCGTCAATGCTCCCGTTCATGTAGGCGCCGTAGATGGAACCGACGCCGAGCATCCCGAACGGGGCTAGTTCCGCGGCGCGCAGGGCCCCGATGCTCGCCGCGCCGATCACGCGGACTCCGCGGCCCATGGCGGCCAGAATTTCCTTGTGCCGCAGTGCCGGTGCCTGGTGATACACACCGTCGATGATCACGACGGTGTCGCCCTCGCCGATCGCGTCCGAGAACAGGTCCCCGTGCTGTACCGGCGGCCACACCCGCACGCTCGGTGCGGTCAGCTCCGGTTCAGACCGCGACAGAGTCGGTCCGACGAACACGTGATGCATGGTGATCTCCACGACGGTCGAGGTCGAAGGAATCTCTCCCCGCCCTTCCGGCACGACCGGCGAGGCGGGGAGAGACACCCGAGTCAGAAGAGCGAGAGGGAGGACTACTCCTCGTCCTCGACGTCGACGGCGACGACCACGGCTTCGGTGACCTCGTCGGTCGTCTCTGCGGTCACTTCGGCTCTGGTTCCGGACTGGGACATCGTGTTTCTCCTTGGTGTCAGGTGATTTTCTGGGGCCCGGCGCGGAGTAATGCTCTTTGGCGCAGCTCTCCGGCACTGGGGGTCTTGCCTGTCCGTAGGCCGAGGTCGTACATGGTGCGGGCCAGGGGACAGGGGGCTGTTCGCCGGCGCTGGGGCCCGTTGGGGGAACGTGGCCCCAGCGCCGCCTCCACCCGCGCCGAATGCCGTTCGTAGTACGGGCGGAGCGTGTTGCCTGTCCGATGGCCGGGGTCGTGGGCCGTCATCCAGGCCACCGGGCAGGGATCTACCGGCTGTGCCGCTGATTACGGCAGCAGCTCGTCGAGTTGATGAGGTGAAAGGCCATCAGCCTCGATTGACATCACCGGACCGACTCCAACGCCCGCTGAAGGTCAGCGGCTGATGTGAGTCCCTTCTGTTGAGGGACCAGCCAGTACGGTCCGGGCGGTTCTTCCTTACGAGTCGGCGGCAACACCACGTAGGACTCCCGGCCGAGCGCGGTGGTCTGCGGAACATTCCAGTTGGCGGCGCTGCCCTTGGGAACGAAGAAGTAGAGCAGCGGTTCGCGGCGAGATGGATCCACCGCTACGGCGCCGAGCTCCGCGATCTGTTCGATCGCGCGCACGCCCCAATGCCGCCCAACCTTCACGACGTCCCACTCGACACCAGCGGGTGCGAGTCGCAGACCAGCCGCGGTCAACCTCAATACCGAATCGTCGATCATCTGCCGTCCGTCCTTCACTGCACTGTGCGGTGAAGGTATGACCGGACCAAGTGAGCAACCCGAACTGAGAGTTCGGGTGAACCATCTGTTCGTGATCAGACGAGGCAGAGTCGTTGAACGAGTTCGTCGACTTGGCGGCGGAAGGTGGGGCGGACGCGTTTCTGGAGATCCAGGATCATGTCCCGAGCGAGAGGGCTGCGCGCCAGATCCTCGGGGGCGACTTCTTCCAAGTCCAGCAGGTGGACGAGCACGGCCGCGTCCTCACGACGCAGGTCGTGGCATCTGGCCAGTTCGAGACCGAAGGTGAACTGCCGTTCACGGCTGGGCAGCCCGTGCGTGTCGATATGGTCGGCGACACGCAAGCCCTCGGAGGCCTCGCCTGCGAGCATCTCGATGCTCATCGCGTGCATGGCGACATTGGTCGGCCCGAACACGGTCCACTGCACATTGCCCTCACCGACTCGTTCGGCAAGCGGGGCAGCACGTTGTTCGAGGCGGGTACGTGCCTCCCACCAGTGGCGGCGACGGGCGTCGGAGACCACCGCTACCAGTTCGAGGGCTCCTTCAACGGCCCTGGCATCAGCGGTCGTCGACGCCTGATGCAGTCGTTCGGCCGCGCGGAGAGCGACGTCTTTGGCCTCTTCGATGGCGGTCGGCTCATTGTGGGAGAGGAGCACGTGGCCGAGGTTCCACTGGGCCGCGGCGATGCGCACCGGGTCATCGGCGTCCTCGGCGGCGCGGATCGCCCGGTCGGCGACCATGAGGGACAGATCGAGACGTCCGGCGCGGCGGCAGTACGACCGCAGCAGCCCGTACAAATCTGCAGCCACCCGCAGGACTTCGCGTCGTGCCAGGGCGTCGGTGCCGGTTCGGTGCACCCGCACGGCATGCTCGACGTCGCTGATCAGGTCAGGAAGGACAAGAGCCGCTGCACTGAACCGGTCCTTAGACGACTGCCAGTTCCGCCACGCCTGCTCAACTCGCTCCCGTAACTCCGAAGGGCCAGCAGCAGCCGAACTGCGTGGTCGGTCGTACCCCATCAGCGCACGAGCGACGGCGGGCGCGGCTGTGAGCGGGACCGCCGACTCCTCGACTGCGTCCCCTGCGAGCAGGGCGGCCAGTGGAACGCCCAGTTCGGCGGCGAGACGAGCGAGAACATCGGCGGAGGGCATCTTCTGGCTGGCCTCGATCTGCTGGAGGTAGCGCTCGGTGATGCCACACAGCCCGGCGATGGCCGCCTGGGTTCGGTTGCCGTTCTTCCGCCGGTAGTACTTGACCTTCTGGCCCACGGGCAGCTTCGGTGAGATCACTGTTCCGCCCCCTTCCCCGCTAACGTCTCGTACCGTCAGCGTAGGACGGAGTGCTCCAGCGCGTACGGGGTCCGCACACGTTCGTGCGAGAGGTGAGTACCTCAAGACGGCTGGCGATTGGGGAGGCACGATGGCGCGGCTGGTCCTGTGGGACATCGACCACACGCTGATCGACACACGTGGTGTGGGGCGTGAGCTGTCGGCGGCCGCGTTCCTGCAGAGCACGGGTCAGGTCATGCGTGAGCAGGCGAAGATCGACGGCATCACGGAGCCGGTCATCTTCCGCGAGACCGCGAAACTGCACGGACTGACCACCGACCGTGCCGACTTCGAGCGCTTCGCCCGCGCCCTCACGGAGGGGCACCTGAAGCGAGCGGCGGACCTGCGAGAGCGCGGGCATGCCCTGCCGGGTGTAGCGGCCGCTCTCGATGCGCTCGACGCCGTCGGGATCCAACAGACCGTCGTCTCGGGCAACATCCGCCCGGTCTCCGAGATCAAACTCCAGGTGTTCGGGCTCGACCGGCACATCCTGTGGGAACTCGGGGCTTACGGAGAGGACGACGACGTCCGCGCCGAACTCGTCAAGCTCTCCCTGCGCCGCTCGGACGCGGCGGCCGAGGAGGCCGTATTGATCGGCGACACACCGGCTGATGTGGAAGGCGCTCAGAGGAACGGTGTGCGAGTGATCGCGGTGGCAACAGGGCGCAGCGACGAGACCGTGCTGCGGGACGCCGGTGCGGAGGGCGTGTTGCCGGACCTGCGGGACACGGACTTGCTGGTGAAACTCGTACGCGGGGACGGTCGGTAGGCCTACCAGCGCTGAATGTCCGCCGGGCGCCGTCACGCCCCTACGGCTGTCCCTTCCAATGACATCCGCCTAGGCGGTCTGGCGGTAGGTTCGCCGTCGAGATTGCGACTGCGACGATATCGCGACTGCTCAGCTGTGCGGGGCGCAGACCGCTGCAGGTGATCGAGCTAGGTGGTGGCATATGCCTTTGGTGTAGTTGGTCTTGGCGTCCCTCCCAAGAAGCCGAAGGAAACTGCTTCCTGTGGTCCGTCTGGCAAATGACTCTTCTATGTTCGCCTCCCAAGTAAAGAAGTAGTCAAGTGGCCGCTTGCGCTCTGAAGTTGGAACGCGCTTAGTGGCGTTCGCACCTTGCAGTAGGAACGCGATTGAGCGATACATCTGGGTGACGTCCGTACCGGACGCCGGGATTCGCGTCATTCGCGAGGTGATGAAGCTGTGGTGGTCTCCGGGGCACGTACCTTCGCTGGACTGGCCGTCAGGCGGGTGAGCACGGTCGTCCTGATGATGCTGATCGCCGGCTGCAGCTCGGCGGGGACGACGGGCTCGACCTCGTCGGAAGAGGCCTCGGTCGGCCCTGCGACCGGGACAGCTTCTAGTTCTCCTTCTTCCAGTTCCTCCGCAGAGATCGCGCGCTCGCAAGCGACGACGGCGTACCTGGGGATGTGGCAGGACATGGCCTCCGCGGCGAAGACATCGGACTGGAACGCGCCGAACCTGGCTCGGTACGCGACCGGCGACGCGTTGTCGGCGATCTCACGAGGGATGTACGCGGATCACCTCAACGGCCTGGTGACGAAGGGCGAACCGAAAAACTCCCCGAAGGTGAACTCGGTGACTCCCGCCACGGACCCGACGACAGCCGTGATCTCCGACTGTGGTGACTCCACACACTGGCTGAAGTACCGAAAGGACAACGGCAAGCTCGCGGACGACAAGCCCGGCGGGCGGCAGGCGATCACGGCCGAAGTGAAGAAACTCAACGGCAGGTGGAAGGTCACCCGCTTCGCGGTGGAGGGGGTGGGCTCGTGCTGAGACAGGCAGTTGCCGTTGCGGGTCTGTCCCTGGCGGTCGTGGGAGCGACGGCGTTCCCCGCGTTCGCCGATGGCGGGTGGGGCTCGGTGCAGTGCGACCAGAACCCGCATCCTGGGTGTGAGCTCGGAGCGGGTTCCGGTGGACAGCGCACCACGCCCCACCAGCGTGGCGGAGGAGCGTCAGGTTCCGGAGGCTCCTCCGGCGGTGGAGGCAGCAGCGGCGACGGACAGGAGCGGCCGAAGTCCGCGAACCCGGACCTGAACCTGGCTGCCTGTTCGTACCAGCCCAGCGACTACAAGCCCCCGCCCGGGGCGACCCAGGCGGCTTACAGGAGCGGGACGACCGTTGCGGTGGCCGCGGTGTACACGTCGACCATCCGAGCCGAGACCGTGTCGGCAGCTGACCCGCAGCCCGGGGAGTCGGGCGCCTGGTACGTGTACAAGTGCGAGGCAGGCGGTGTGCGGGACGCGGTGTACCGGCCGCCGATCTGGATTCCGGACGGGCCGCAGCAGGGCGGCGGAGCTCCACAGCCGTCGCCGACCCAACTGGCTCAGGTCGCACGGGAGCAGCTCCGTTTGCCGACGCAGCGGATTCAAGCGAGTCCGGTGGACGAGCAGTTGGTGAACCTGCCGACCTGGTTGTGGCTGGACCGCGGTGAGTGGGGTGCAGTGTCCACGACGGCATCGGTGCCGGGAGTGTCTGTGACGGCTGTGGCGCGGCCGACGTCCGTGGTGTGGGCCTTGGGAGACGGCGGATCGGTGACGTGCGACGGGCCGGGGACGCCGTACGGCTCGGGGGCGAGCCCCAAGAACCCTTCCCCGGACTGTGGTTACACCTATCACGCCTCTTCCGCAGGGCGGCCGGACAGTGCCTACACGGTCTCCGCGACGGTGCACTGGACGGTGAGCTGGGCCGGTGCCGGACAAAGCGGTGTCTTTCCTGATCTGACGACTACCTCGGATGCGGAATTCCGTGTCGCGGAGAGCCAGGCGCTGAACAACGGCGGCTGAACGTCGGCCCCGAAACCTCGTCATCCCCGTCGTGCCGACGGCGCGGTCGGGAGGAGTCCTGCTCCGGAAGGCGGCAGTTGGTGAATACGCATGTGGTCACGCACCCGGATCAGCCCGAACGGGACGGCACGATTCCGCGGAGTCGGATGGGGCGTCGTATCGAGAAGCCCCAGACACGGATGACCAGTGCTGCGCGCCCGCGCCGGCTTCCGTACCTGCTGGTGGGCATGCTGCTGGTCCTGGGCTGTACAGCGGGTGGCGTCGTCGTGGCGACGAGTGTTGGCAATCAGGAGCCGGTTCTCGTGCTTGCCCGTCCGGTCACGGTCGGGCAGGTGCTGTCTGATCGCGACCTGCGCGAAGAGAGCGTGGCGGCCAGCAGCAGGCTGAGGTTTATCCCCGTGCGGTCGAAGTCCTCGGTGGAAGGTCGGCCCGTCGCGTACAGCCTGCCGGAGGGAGCCCCGCTGACCAGGAACGTGCTCGGTGCCGCGCACGTGCCGCCCGCCGGGCAGGCGGTGGCCGCGGTGGGGTTGAAGGCGGGCCAGTTCCCGCCTGGTGTCCAGTCCGGCAACCGCGTGGCCGTCGTCGTGGTGGCCGACAACGGGAACACCGCCAGTTCGACGTCGACTGCGTGGGACGCCTCGGTGACAGACGTGCGGCGAGACGCCACCGACCAGGCCGCGGTGATCTCGCTGCTGATGGCTGAGGGCGATGCCCGTCGGCTGGCCGCGGCTCCGGCCGGGCAGATCAGCGTGGTGATGGTGCACGGAGGCGGGCAGTGACGCTGGTGGCGGTATGCAGCCTCAAAGGCTCACCGGGTGTGACCACAGCCGCCGTCGGGCTCGCGGCGGGGTGGCCGTTCGGAGAGCAGCCGGTGGTCGTCGAGTGCGATCCGGCCGGGGGAGATCTGCTGGGGCGGTACCGGCTGGAGCCGGCCCCGGGGTTGACCAGTCTTGCAGCGGCCGTACGGCACCGAGCCGGGCCAGGGTTGATCTGGCAGCACACACAACGGCTGCCCGGCGGACTGCCGGTGGTCGTCGGGCCGACCGGCGCGGATCAGGCGCGCGCGTCCCTCGCCCAGCTCACCCGGAGCGGAGCCGAAGGACTGCGATGGGCCGCGAGCCAAGCCGGCACGGTGGTGATCGCCGACTGCGGGCGGGTCGATTCGGAGTCCCCGGCGCTGAAGGTGGTCCAGGACGCCGACGTCATGCTGCTGCTGTCCCGGGCTCGCGACGACGCCCTGGCCCACGTGGCCACGCAGTGGCGCAGGGCGTCACGCTGGTCGCGGTGTCCCTGCTTCGTCCTGGTGGGTGACGGCTATCCCACCACCGAGGTCGCGCGGGAGCTGGACATCGAGGTGATGGCCCGCGTGCCGGAGGACCAGAAGGGCGCCGCCGCGCTCGGCGGACGCCCCGGAGGACGACGTTCGGCACCGGCCCGCTCAGCGCTCGGCCGGAGCCTGGCCCGGATCGCCGAGTTGTCCGCGTCGCACGCTCTCGCGCAGTCCGGATCGGATCAGCAGGAGCAGACCACCGCTCTCCGGATCAGGTCGGCCGACCGGGTGAGCGACCCAAGGACCTCATGGAGTGAGTTACGGCGATGACCGAACCGCAGAAAACGTACACGGCTCTGCCACACGGGGGAGTCTTCCCACCTGGGATCGGGCCCGGCCAGATCCCCACCCGCCCCGCGATGCTTCATGGCCTGGCCGGCCGCCGGACGCAGACCGGTTCCCCGGCGGACGGTTTGCGGCTCCACCTTCGTCAGCGGCTCGCCGAGCGGCTCACTCAGCAACTCCGCATCGACGAGACAGCCGGAGGCCGACCGTTGACCGAAGCCGACCGATTGGCCTTGGCAGGGAAGATCCTCATGGACGCGGCCGAGGAGTACACCCAGAAGGTCCTCACAGCCGGCGAGGAGGTGGTGGCTCCGGACGTCGAGCAGACGGTCATCACCGCCGTTCTGAACGAGGTGTTCGGGTCGGCCGGGTTGGAGCCGCTGCTCACGGATCCGCAGATCGAGAACATCAACGTCACAGGCGACCGAGTCTTCGTCCGTTATGCCGACGGCCGCCGTGACCGCCTGCCGCCCGTTGTAGCCTCCGACACGGAACTCGTGCAGATCATCCGCGACCTGGCGGCCCGTAGCGGTGTGGAGGAGCGCCGCTTCGACCGCGGCAGCCCAGGCGTCGGCTTCCAACTCCCGGGTGGCGCAAGGGCGTTCGCAGTAATGGCGATCACTGCCCGCCCGTCACTGTCCATCAGGCGCCACCGCCTTCAACACGCCACACTGGCGCAGCTCCGTGCGAACGGGACCTTCGACGACGGTTTGCAGTCGCTGCTCGCCGCCATGGTCCGGGCGCGGAAAAACATCCTGATCACCGGCGGGACCGCGATCGGGAAGACCACCATGCTGCGGGCTCTGGCCGCCGAGATCCCGCCGTGGGAGCGGCTGGTCACCGTGGAGGACGTCTTCGAGCTCGGTCTGGACGCCGACGAGGCGGCGCACCCGGACCTAGTGGCGATGCAGGCACGAGAAGCGAACATCGAGGGCCAGGGCGAAGTCACCCAGTCCGAACTCGTGCGGTGGGCACTGCGGATGTCCCCGGACCGGGTGATCGTCGGCGAAGTCCGAGGACCCGAGGTCATACCGATGTGCAACGCCATGAGCCAGGGCAACGACGGCTCTATGGGCACGCTGCACTCCTCCACGAGCAGGGGGGCCTTCACCAAGCTGGCCGCCTACGCCGTCCAGGGCCCCGAGCGGCTTCCTCTGGAAGCAACCAACCTGCTCGTCGCCAACGCACTCGACTTCGTCGTCCACCTGGACAAACCCCGTGGGAACTACGGCCGACGCCTGGTCTCCTCCATACGGGAGATCGTCGACGCCGACGATCGGCAGATCATCTCCAACGAGATATACAGGCCCGGCCCCGACCGGCGCGCGATACCTGGTGTGCCCCTGCGCACCGAAACCCTGGAGGACCTGATCGAGGCCGGCTACGACCCGGAGGCGGTCGCTCGAGCCGAATGGACGTGGCACCGGTCATGACCGAATACGTGCCCTTGATGGGACTGCTGGGCCTCGGGGTCGGGGGCGGCCTGGCGCTCCTCCTGAATGCGTGGCGGTCTCCAACCGGCGGCCGGCTCCGACCCCGACGGCGCCGAGAGACCCCCCGCCACGCCGGGCGCTGGCTGGCGATCGCGGCCACGGCGGGGCTGCTGGTGGGGGTGTTCACCGGATGGGTGGTGGGCGGAGTACTCGCGGCGATGGGCGGCTGGAGCCTGCCGCGCATCCTCGGGGTTCGTACGGCGGATCGGGAACGGACCGCTCGGATCGAAGGCGTGGCCGGGTGGACGGAGATGCTGCGCGACACGCTCGCCGCTGCGGCCGGGCTGGAACAGACGATCCTGGCCACAGCCGCCCACGCGCCCCACGCCGTCCGCCCGCAAGTGGCTGCTATGGCCGCCCGGTTGGAGCACGGAGAACGCCTGGCCCCGGCTCTACGACACCTTGCCATCGACCTCGAAGATCCGACCGCCGACCTGGTGGTCGCGGCCTTGATCCTTTCCTCTCAGCATCAGGCCCGCCAACTCGCTCCGCTCCTGGGTGAACTCGCGGCCACCGCACGGGCACAGGTGGAGATGCGCCACCGCATCGAAGCCAGCCGCACCCGCACCCACACCACCCTCCGCGTGGTCGTAGTCACCACCCTGACCTTCGCAGGCGCACTCATCTTCTTCAATCCCCAGTTCCTCACCCCTTACAACTCAGCAGCCGGGCAACTGGTCCTGGTGCTCATCGGGGCCCTCTTCACGGTCGCGTTCGTGTGGCTGCGCCGCATGGCCCGCATCGAGGAGCTGGAACGCTTCTTCTTCGCTGGAGGAGAGGACGCCGCAGGCCGTGCCCCCGAGGCCGTTGGCCAGGAGGTGACCTGAATGATCGCCCTGGTTCTGCTCGGTGCAGGGGCTGGACTCGGCCTTTGGGCGCTACTGGTGTGGACCGTTCCGCCCCGACCACCCCTGGCGGAGTTGATGTCCCGGCTGAACTCCATTCCCGCGCCGCCCCCGATCCTCGTCACCGGCACGGGCGGTTGGGCAGTGCGCCTCGGTAGCCCGTTCACCGGAGTGCTCCGCGCGGCAGGACTGCCCGGTCCCACGGTCAGCCAGGACCTGGCCATCGTCGAACGGTCGCCCGAGACCCACCTGGCGGAGAAGGCCGCGCTCGCCCTGACAGGACTCCTCCTGCCCGCCGCCGTCGGAGCCCTGCTGGCCCTGGGCGGCCGACCACTGGCCTGGCCCGTGCCACTGGGAGCGTCGCTCGCGCTCGCAGCCGCCGGATTCCTCTTGCCGGACACGACGGTACGGGCCGAAGCCGAACGTCGCCGTGAGGCCTTCCGTCATGCTCTGGGCGCCTACCTGAACCTGATCCACGTCCTGCTCGCGGGAGGCGCCGGCGTCGACGGGGCCCTCACGGACGCGGCGGGCGTCGGACAGGGCTGGTCCTTCCGGCAACTGCGCCGGGCGCTGGACACCGCCCAGCTCACTCGCACTTCCCCATGGACGACGCTCAGGCAGATCGGCGAGGAACTCCAGATCAGCGAACTGACCGAATTGGCCGCCGCACTGTCCCTCGCGGGCACCGAAGGCGCCAAGGTCCGGGCGTCGTTGGCTGCCAAGGCCGCCGCCATGCGACAGCGCGCTGGCACTGAAGCCGAAGGCAAGGCCAATGCCGCCACGGAGCGAATGGCGCTGCCCGGAGTCCTCATGGCCTTCGGCTTCATCATCTTCGTCTTCTATCCCGCTCTGACACAGATCACGAACGCCCTGTGAGCGGGCGTCGACACCGGAAGGGAACCCACATGCCTTTTCTGAACTCGCTTCTGTCCCGTGCCCGGTCACTACTCAGCAGGCTTCCCGCCGACGACCGTGGCGTCACCACAGAGCACGTCATCTGGATTGCGGGCCTAGCCGCCCTCGCCCTGACCATCGTCGGCATCTTTGGCCCGGAGATCACTGCCGCGGCGAAGAACGTGGTGTTCAAGTAGGTCTGCTGACATGCCACTCACCGCAGCCGGACGACGACTCTCGTCCCGCGCACTCCGCGCCCACTCCCGGCTCTTGTCGGACGATCGGGGGGCCGTCACCACCGAGATGGTGATCATCATGCCGGTGTTGCTGACCCTGGTACTCCTGCTCGCCCAAGTCACCGTCTGGTGGCATGCCGTCCACATCGCTCAGGCCACCTCCGCCCACGCTCTGGCGGCCACCCGACTCCAGGACGGCACCGCCGCTGCAGGCCGGACAGAAGCCGAACGCGTGCTGGACCAGCTCGGCCGCGGCCCACTGCACGGGTCGCACGTCACCGTTACGCGTACCGCCGACCGCGTCGAAGTCGAGGTCACCGGCACGGCCGCCAGCGTTGTCCCGTTCCTCCATCTGCCCGTCCGCACTCATGCGTCAGGCCCCGTCGAACGATTCCGGGCGGCGCCATGAGACAACGACGGCGAGTGACCGCCCCTCGCATGGCGATCGGAGATCACTCCGAGCGTGGGTCGGTGACGGTCGAACTCGTGCTGATGATCCCCGTCCTGGTTCTGCTGCTGTGGTTCCTCGTCTACTGCGGACGGCTGTCCGACACCCGACTTCAGATCGAGGACGCCGCCCACCAGGCCGCCCGCGCCGCCACGCTGGAGCGCAGCCGAACGGCCGCTGTCGCCGACGCCCGCGACGCTGCCACCACCGCTCTGCGTGAGGCTGGCATCACCTGCGGGGACCTGTCCGTCACCGCCCTGGGCACCCTTGAACCCGGGTCCACCGTCCGGGTTGCGGTCACCTGCGAAGTCGGCCTCCGCGACCTGGCCCTGCTGCAGATCCCGGGCAGGACCATCCTCACAGCCGAGGCCGCCTCACCGGTCGACGTATACCGTTCGACAACCACGACGGCCGGGGAGGCCACCGCCCCATGAGAACACCATGCGGCCCGCGCGATCTCACCGGTGATCAGGGCCAGGTCACCCCGTTCGTCGTGATCCTCGCCACCGCGATCGTGATGTTCGCCGGCCTACTCGTAGACGGCGGTCTCGCACTGGCGGCCAAGGTCCGCGCAATCGGTGAAGCTCAGGAAGCCGCGCGCGCCGGAACCCAAGCCCTGGACCTCGCTGCCTATCGGGCGTCCGGCACCGTACGCCTTCTGCCCGACGAGGCCGGCGCACGGGCTCGGACCTACCTTGCCTCCACCGGGGACACCGGGACCGTAACCGTCGCCGGAGACACGATCACCGTGACGGTCACCGCCCGCCAGCACACCCAGCTTCTCGGTCTGCTGGGTCTCGACACCCTGACGGTGACCGGCACTGGTTCGGCCCATCCTGTCCACGGCGTTGCCGCCCCGGAATCTTGACGAGGTCGACCATGCCCGCACACAGACGCGCTCGCCCTGGACTGGCGCCTCGGGCTCGGCTGCTGCGCGGCCTTGTTGCCACTCTGGCGCTCATCGTCTTGGCCGGCGGTATCCCCTGGGGGCTGATCCGCTTCGTCGGCTGGCCGCTTCCACGAGCCATCCCCACCTGGCCCGAGACCGAAGTGGTCCTGCTCACTCCGATGAGCACTGCCTTCCTGCTGAACACTTTGGCGTGCATGCTCTGGCTGGTCTGGGGCGCCTTCGTCGTCGACGTCACCCGCGTCATCGTGGACGAGGTTCGGGTGTCCTCCCGACCGGCCATGCCCCGCACCGGCCCTCTGAACGCCCTTGCCGCACTGCTCGTGGGAGCGGTCATCATGGCTCTGCTCACGCAGCGGCTTGCCGGCGGGGCAATGCCGACTGAGGCGAGGAGCATCGCAACCCCACAACACACCAGGCCGGTGGCCTTCGCTGAGTTCGCGAACCGGCAGACGCAGGATCAACGTCGTACGGCTGGGACAGTCGAGGTCGAGCTACCCCACGACGGCATCTACGACAGCCTGTGGAGGGTCGCCGACCGCGCCCTCGGCGAGGGCAGCCGATGGCCGGAGATCTTCGCCCTCAATCGAGGGCTCACCCAGCCTGACGGACGGGCTCTGACCAACCCCGACCTGATCCGACCCGGCTGGATCCTGCGCCTGCCGGAGCGTCCAGCTCCTCCCGGCACCCATCAGCCGGTGCCGCCGACACCGCAACCCCCGCAGTCGCCGGGTTCGTCACCGCCTTCGCCCGCCGGCCCGCCTACACCCAGTGGAGTGCCGACGGAATCACCGTCGCCTTCTTCCGGTCCTCACGGCCAACCAGGCGTTGCCCTGCCCACCGGAGCGTATGTCGGCGCAGGCCTGGCCGCCTTGATCACAGCTGCCCTGCTCATCGTCCGACGCCGCCGCAGGATCCGGTACGAAGCGGGCAGCGGCGAACGGGACGATCTGGTGATAGCACCCGTCGTACGCGCCCTGCGTCTCGCCCAGGAAGAAGTGACCGGCACTGACGGGGTCGCGCTACCCGACGGCGTGGACGCGTCAACACGCTCCCACGCGGGCCTCGTTGAGGGAGCCCAGGCACCAGTGGAGAACCCGTCAGAAGCCGAGCGTTCGTCGGCGAGCGGTCCAACCCGAATCATCGGAGTAAAGGACGGTCAGGAACTCGCCTGGAACATCGCGCGTACCCGAGGCCTCGGTCTCGTCGGTTCTGGAGCCCCGGACGCCGTTCGCGCGTTGCTTGTCGCCCTGCTCGCCGAAGTTCATCAGTCCTCACGCAGGACCGTCGAGGTCGTCGTCCCGGCTCCTGACGCGCGTGTACTGATCGGCGAACACACCAGTCATCCCGTCGCGTTGCGCATCGTGGAGGATCTGGACGCCGCGCTCGACATGCTGGAAGCCGAGTTGCTCGTCCGTATGAACACTGCCTCCGACCTGCCCACCCAAGACCTGGTGCTGATCGCCACACCTGCTCCGCACGCCGATCGCCGTCTGCAAGCAGTCCTGGACAACGGCTCCGCACTCGGACTCGCCGGCGTTCTCATCGGCCAGTGGCTGCCCGGCGGAACCGCTTGGATCCGAGCCGACGGCACCATTGCCGCCACCAGCTCCTCCCTCGCGGAACTCAACACCGGCGTAAGACTGTTCAACCTGCCCGCCACGGACGCCCGTGCACTGCTCGATCTGCTGCACGACGCGCAACCGTCGCGACCTCCCACCCAACAGCCCATCGACCTTCCGGGCGGTGCACCAGGTGACCGCGTTCTCGACACGAAGGCCCCGGCTCTCCGGGCCGCCCGGGCCAGGCCTCGCCGCAAGCTTGCTCACGGTCAGGTTCCTCGCCAGGAGCCTCCGCTGGGGCCTTCCGCGAGGAGCCCTCAAGACCGAGCAGATCCGGATGGCGCAGGACGCAACGAGGAAGGCTCAGCTACACGAGATGTCGAGGACGGAACCAGCACACAGTCGGCGGACGAGGAATCTCACGACTTCCCCCTTGCCGTACCAGAGGACCCTCCCCGGACATCCACGAACCTTGGACCAACCGCCGCTGTTGAGGGGGACCGCGGGGCTGCTGACGGTCTCGTGCTCCAACGTCCCCTGCAACTGGGGGTCCTAGGCCGTGTGCGACTTACGCATCATCGGATGGACGGTGGCGAGCACGCCGACCTCGGCCCTGTTCTTGCCCCCAAGCAGCGTGAAGTCCTTGCCTACCTCGCCCTCCACCGTGGTGGCGTCCGACGCGCGACTCTGACCATGGCCATCTGGCCCGACGCTCCGCGGGATCGCCCGTACAACAGCTTCCACGCCACCGTGAGTCAATTGCGCCGGGCCCTGCGCACCGCGACGCACGACCGGCTCACCGATGTCACGGTTCACGCGGAGAGCTACTACGGCCTCGACCACGACCAGGTCGAGGTCGACCTCTGGCATCTCCAAGACGTTCTGGACATCAGCCGACGAGATGCCGGGGAGCAACACCACCGCGCGGCTCTGGAACGTGCTGTCGAGCTCTACACCGGTGACTTCGCGGCTGATCTCACAACGGGGTGGATCGAGGCTCCTCGCGAGGCCTTGCGACGCGAAGTACTGGATGCCTTGAGTGCGCTGGTCCGCATCACGCGCCACGACGAGCCCGAGTACGCGCTGGCTCTACTGGAACGCGGTCGCACGCTCGATCGCTACAACGAAGCCATCTACCGTGACATCGCTCGACTCCAGGCCCACCTGGGCCAGTTCGACGCGATCCCCCGCACCCTCACCCTCCTCAGCACGACACTTGCCGAAATCGATGAGGAACCGAGCCTCGAGACCGTGGAGCTCTGCGATGTCCTCCAGCGCCCCCAGCCGACCAGGAGGACTACGGGCGGACGCGCGGGCTGATGGTTCCTCCGATCTCAGCCGCTCTCCTGCTCCTCAGCGCGGCGCCGCTGCCGAACACGCTCCAGGAGTTCCCCGTTCGCCTCTGCCCACTCGATCACGGGCACCATCACGAACAGCAGCTCTTCCGCTGTCGGCGTCAGTTCGTACGCGGTGTGATACGGGAACTCGGTCTCTCTTTGGCGCTTGACGAGTTCTCCTTGCTCCAGGCGCCGAAGAGTCCGATTCAGCGTGCTGTCCTGTAGATATTGATGCTTCTTTCCAGGCCAGCCGATGTCCTTAGTTCCGGATCGAATGGCATCGAGTAGATTTGTGTACTGAAGTGGCCCCTCCAGGAGGGACACCAGTACGTCCCAGACCCACTCACCGCTCAGAAGGTGACGTATATCGTGAGCGCGCTGCAAGTAGCCGTCACTGCCCGGGATGAGCGCGCCAGATTCATTTTTCGCACGGCGCCACCTACCGCCGTTTAGTCGTGCTGTCCCGTCAGTCTCGCCACTACGCCATAATCGTCTGTTGATACGGTCAGACATGAGTTACCTCTCCTGCGTCTGAAACGGCGATCCTGCAACGCTACGGCACGCAAGAGGCTGAGGTAAACAGATACGGCAGATCTGCCTTCCTGTCTCGCTTCTGGCCCGACTGCCTTTCTGTCTTCCCGCTAGAGAAGTAGCCGGCGATTCGGCCTTGTCGCAGGTGGCGAACCCTTGGCGCCCGTCCGCTCCGTCCGCAACTGCCCCCTCGGTGGGAACCGGGGCAGACGTGTGGAGGTGGCTGGTAGGTGGTGTGGGTGGAAGGACTTGAGTCCCGGTGGTGCTGGCACCTGGGAGAATTTCTCGTACGTAGATTTCCTTGCGCCGGCGACTCCTCTTTCATTTCGTAGTACATTCCCTTGTTATTCCTGTTGGCCTGACGATTGTGTTGAATCGGTAAGCCCTCTCTCCGTTTGCGCATCTCGCGATTTGCACCGGATTAAAAATGAGTGTGAAATCCTCTTGATTTGAGCGAGAATCGCGAGACAATTGAATTGTCAGGGTGCAGTACACCATGGTACGCATCCCAAATGATCGGAGACGATCGTGGCAAATCAATCCTCTGGCAGGGGAGATTCCGGAATCCGTCGGACCGGAGACATTACGGCGGAAGACGTAAAGCGCGTAACATCGGACGATTTCGCTGACTTACAGAGGATCGCGCGCGGTTACTGCCGCACTGTCGATTCCACGCGGTCCCGCAAGCGCATGGACGGTAGCGCTAGCGTGGTGCGTAGCGGGAGTGCCCTGTACGGCACTGACGACGTGAGCGACGACGTCACGCAGGATGCCGTTCTGATCTTCGCGAAGCGGCTGAGTGAGATCATCGAGACGTGCGAGGTGTCGGCCGTACTGGTCGACACCCGCGAACCGTCCGCCTGGCAGTACATCCGGCGGGACGGCGAAACGATCGTCGTCACTCGCAAGACGCTCCAATACTGGGCTGTCAGGGATGCCGCCGCGCGGAACGGGTACCGGCTGGACGTCAAGCCCGAGGAAATCGACGCCACCCCCGGAAAGCAGATCACGCGTGGAATTCCGCATGCCGACAAGGTGTCGACGCTCGCAGTGACTCCGTACCTTTCGGGCAACAGTGAGGCGATCTTCCGCTCGGCATGGCGTGACGGCAGTGAATACCCGACACTGCGCGCGATGCTCTCGCATGCAAGCCATGCAGATGATCTCGGACGTGCCGGAGTCATGGGTAAAACGGCACAGGAACTGTACGGCGGCCCGCGTAATTCCTCGTCCAAGGTACAGCGCGTTCGTGACGCCGGAACGAAGGAATGGCGCGCACTGTCCGCAGACCTTGACGTCGTACGGGACGAGATGGTCTACCGGGGCATGCGGCAGCAGGCTGGAGACTAGAAGTAGGGCCCACTTCCCGGATCCCCCCGACCAATGGCCGGGGGGATCTCGTCTGGTCATTCGGTGGAACGCATTGAGAAGGATCTTCGGAACTTCTCTCCTTGATCGGTGATTGGGCGCTTCCGTGATACGTATCTAGATGAGAGTTCGATACCGCGCCGAAAGGAATTCCGAGTGATCGGTAATTGGGCGCTTCCGGTCGACGTATTTATGTGAGAGCGAGTTGTGTCGCGCTGACGATGCGTCCGGCATCTGAATGAGTTCCACCTCAGCGCGCGTCCCGCACGCGCGCTGATCGGGGTGCTCATGCCGGAGCCCCCATGACCCTTTGGAGAGGGATCATGGAAACCTCAAGTGCCATCGAGTTAATCGACGACGTGATTTACAAGCCGGGCTGGATCTTTACCGCCCGTGATCACGCGAAGCGGTTCGAGGGGACGATCATCGTCCGGGTGGACTACCCGGCGCGCAACAGCAACCGGGATCAGTCGAGGGTCGGCTACCCGGAGGAGATCACCACATACGCGGAATTTCCGTTGGTGGTCAAGGCCTGCACCGACGAGGACCTCTATATCGCGCTGCTCCGGATGATCATGTCCATCGAGGAGCACGAGGCTCGGGAGTTCCTGCGTGTGCAGCCCACACATTGGGCGCCTTTCCACCCGCACCGGGCCGATGGGATGCGCCGTTGGGCCGCCCGCAACGGCAAGAGCGACCTGTTGGCCGATCTCCAGTTCGGCATCGCGTGATCCTCGGTCGCATGCGGCGGTGAGCTCGTCTGCCACGTGGCATGGGTGCGGCATCCCTTCAACGGGAGGCCGTCGCCCGTCCGTTGCAGGCACGTGATCGAGGAGAGGGATCATGCAGCTCATCCATGACGTCACCGCTTCCACCGTCGAGCCGGGTGCCACGATCCACCTGGTGACCGGTCCACACGAGGGTCAGGCGTGGCGGTTCGAGAAGATCGTCGAGCATCGGACGGACGGGCACCGGGTGCATGTCACGCGGCTGCACCCGAAGTTCGGCAGGGTCCACCGCGAGTTCCACCCCAGGGTCTTCGGCTGCTCGGTTGTGATCGACATCCGGTGGTACGCGGATCGAAAGCGACTCCTGCACGCCGTCGGCCGCACCGCCACGACATGCCTGAGCGCGTTCGTGGCGGCTGTCGTCGCCTGGCTGGTCCATGAGTACGGGAATGCCGAATGGGGCCCGGTTCTCGCTCTGTTCGGCGTGCACTCCGGGCAGTGACTGCCCGACCAGGGGGGTGGGGGGGCCGGGCGGGGCGCGCCCCCCCCAGGGGGTGGAGCCCCCCCCACACCCCCCCAGCCCGGCGGGGCCCGGACCC